>NZ_BCBP01000103.1:0-14924 GCF_001753955.1 Pseudomonas sp. NBRC 111139 | reverse complement strand
CCAGCAAGGAAGAGCTGCAATCCATCAACGAAGAACTGCTGACGGTCAACTACGAGCTCAAGACCAAGGTCGATGAAACCGACAAGATCAACGACTACCTGAGCAACCTGATCGCCTCCACCCAGATCGCCACCGTGTTTGTCGACCGCAACTTGCACATTCGCTGGTTCACCCCTGGGGCCACCGCCATTTTCAGCATACTGCCGGTCGACACCGGCCGCTCGCTGCTCGACATCACCCATCGTCTGGAATACCCAGGCCTGGCGGACGATGCGCGCGCCGTGATCGAACGCGAAACCACGATCGAGCGTGAAGTGATCGGCCAGGACCAGCATTGGTACCTGGCGCGCCTGCTACCGTACCGGGCCAGCGAGCAGAATGTCGATGGCACCGTGCTGACGTTTATCGACATCACCAAGAGTCGCGCAGCCGAAGAACGCTTGCGTCAAGGCGAGGAGCGCATGCGCCTGGTCGCAGAGAGCACCCATGACTTCGCCATCATCCTGCTTGACGAACAAGGCCTGATCATCGACTGGAACACGGGCGCTGCGCTGATCTTCGGCTACGCCAAGGATGAAGTGCTGGGCATTCACTATGCGCTGATTTTCACCGAGCAGGACCGCGAAAACGGCGAGCCGGAACGCGAATTGCGCGCTGCCCGCCTGCATGGCCGCGGCCAGGACGAACGCTGGCATGTGCGCAAGGACGGCAGCCGCTTTTATTGCAGTGGTGAAGTTTCACGCCTCAAGGGCAGCAGCCTGCGCGGTTACGTGAAGATCGCCCGTGATCTGACCGGCCACAAGCGCCTGCAGGACGAACAAAGCAAGCGCCTGGCCGAGTCACAAAGCTCCAGCCACATGAAGGATGAGTTCTTCGCGGTGATGTCCCACGAGCTCAAGCACCCGTTGAACCTGATTCAGCTCAATGCCGATATCTTGCGACGTATACCATCGGTCACAAGTACCGGCATGGCGAGCAAAGCGGTCAACGTCATTCGCGAAGCGGTCACCAGCCAGGCGCGGATCATCGATGACTTGCTCGATGTAGCGCGCATCCGCACGGGCAAACTCAAACTGAAGACCCAGCCGGTCGATTTGTGCGCCGTGCTGCAGGGTATCTGCTCCGTAGCCTGCAATGAGCAGCGCGGCCGAAGTGTTCGGCTGACGCTGCCGGCCGATGGCGAACCGGTCTATGTGGAGGCCGACAGCACCCGTGTCGAGCAGATCATCTGGAACCTGCTGAACAACGCACTGAAGTTCAGCCCTGCCGATGGCGAAATTCTGTTGAGACTTGCTCGACAGGATGAGCAGGCGCGACTTGAAGTCATCGATCAGGGCATAGGCCTCGCCCAAAACTCCCTGGAAGATATTTTTGAGCTGTTCAACCAGGCTGCACCCACCGGCCATGGGCGAGAGGGGCTAGGTATTGGCCTTTCCCTGGTTCGTCAATTGGTAGAAGCCCATGGCGGAGCGGTAAGCGTGGAGTCTCCCGGAATAGGCCAGGGTTGTACGTTCATCATTACCCTGCCTTTGTGCGTGTATACCCAGCAACCCCAGGCTCAGGGCGAAGTGCTGCCCTCAGAAGGTCGCCTGAAAGGGGTTCGCATCCTGCTGGTGGATGACTCGGTCGATGTGCTGGAAGTGATGGAACAATTGCTGTTGATGGAAGATGCCGACGTCGATGCGTACAGCGACCCGAAACTGGCGCTGCAGTCGGCGGCAGATGCGCGTTACGACGTGATCATTTCCGACATCGGCATGCCTGGCATGGATGGCCATGCTCTGATCCGGGCGCTGCGCGGCCTGGAGCATCTGCGCTACATCCCTGCCATTGCGTTGACTGGCTATGGGGCAAGCGCGGACCAACACAAGTCTCGCCAGTCCGGTTTTGACCGCCACTTGAACAAGCCGGTGGGTTATGACGACTTGATTGACGCGATCGAGCGCCTGAATGGCTCAGCGTCGGTTTGAATAGGAGAAGATGGGCTTTACCGGGGGCGACTCACGCCCCTCAGTGCTTCCTGCCCTCCTCCTTCTGTTTTTCTTCGTCCTGCCCTTCAACCTTGTCCACCAGCAAAGGCATCGTTCCCAGCACCAACAGCGCCAGCACCGTGCTGACCAGCGCCGTGGCTTCGCGTCCCATCCCCGCTGCCGTACCGATGGCAGCCGTCATCCATAACCCGGCAGCTGTGGTAAGGCCTTTGACATGACTGGTGTCCTGGCCATTGCCTTTGAGAATGGTGCCCGCGCCCAGAAATCCGATACCGGCAACGATGCCCTGAATCACCCGGCTGAGCGCCTGCGCATCGGCACCTGCCGTGCTCGGTGCCAGTACGAACAGCGCCGCGCCGAGCGAAACCAGCATGTGCGTGCGCACCCCGGCAGATTTGCCCTTGTGCTCGCGCTCGAAACCCAGCACCGCGCCTAGTACGGCAGCCATCACGAGGCGTACAAGAATCCGCACGACCTCACGCACATCGCCGATATCGGCGAATTCGGCCTGGATTGTTTGCCAGATCAGATCCATGGATGGGGTCCGTGCCGTTTACACGTTCGGCCTCTGCTGGCGCTTTTTACGATCTCGATGGGCATGGCCGGGTCTTCCGGAGGCAGTTACAGAGTGTGACTGCGAGCACTGCACGTTTGCTGCATCGAACGCTCAAGTGGTCGCCTTGCAGTATTCGTGGGCAAACCTCTTGTTCGTCTCTGCAATTGACGGTCAGCATCAAGTTTCGCAGGTCGCCGTAGATATTCTCAGCGCGTGCTGTGCTGTCGGTAAGGCGTTCAGACCGAATTGACGGCCAGTCGCAGCCGCTTCAGTCGACTCCATGTCCCACCACTGGTCGCAAATAGCGAACGGCTGGTTATGCTGACCACTCTCCTATTCTGAGCGCCGCAGAACGCATCCAGGCTGTCGTAGCTTAGTGTCCTATTCCGTCGCTCGCTGTCCCGCCCGCTTCTCGTACGAGCCTTACTAAATGCTCGAGGGATATCGCGCGGTTATAAAATGTGAGATGACGCCGACATTCCCGCCGGCGTCACTCGAGCAGCCTTGAACAAAGAGTCGAGAGGCTCTACTGCCTGTGGCCGCTGGCCAGGAGCGTACTATGAATTTCGAAGAGCGCGACAAGTACGGTATGTACAAGGGACGGACCGATTTCACTGCCGAGGGAGACCGCGGCCCGGGGCCGCGGCTGATGGGCGCGGATACCCTCATCGGCAACGACGTGTATAACACGCAAGACGAAGACTTGGGCGACATCAAGGAAATCATGCTGGACACCGCCAGCGGCAAGGTTGCGTACGCTGTACTGTCGTTTGGCGGTTTCCTGGGGATGGGTGAAAAGCTGTTCGCCGTGCCGTGGGCTGCTTTGCGCCTGGACACGGTGAACAAGCGCTTCGTCCTTGATGCCGACAAGGACCGCCTGAAGAACGCCCCAGGCTTCGATAAGGACAACTGGCCAAACATGAGCGATCCGACTTGGGGCAGAGGTATCCACGACTACTACGGCACCACGTGGGAAAGCGATCCCCGGCTGTGATGGGCCCTGCTTGGCCGGGCTTCCGGCCAAGCTTATCCTGACCAACAGGGTCGTGGCAGGCGGATTTGGGTCGATAGCAGCCGTGTGGAAAAATTTCCATACGGACGAGGCACTGTCCTGCTTTCGACCACACCGCCATGGAGTTACACTGAAATCCAAGCTGCACCATCTCGACAGCTGTCAGAAATCGCCATTCTCGATCGTGCATCCTGCTGGGGGTATCGCGGGTATTTTTGGGGGTACATTTCTGCTTTTTGAAGCCAGAAATGCCGTTCCAGAGGCCTTTCCAAATGTTCTTCGGGGACTCTGAGAGTCTCTAGGGACTTCACGCATGCTTGTTAGCTAATCATTTCTGGCTTTTTCTAGCTTCGAATAGCCATTTACTTCCAGCTAATTGCTAAATCTGGGGCATATTTGAGGGCATGCTTTGGGTGGTTTGAAAAGGATGCCCCCAACCGAAGATACCCAGCGCTTTCGGTAATCTGCCGACCACGCTGTTCCTTTTGGGTGCCAAAACTGTCTTCGCGGTGATTTTTCGCTTTCCAGAGTGCTCCCGAGCGTAAGACCCCCGCTTAAGCTCACCACCTTAGAAAACCAGGCCCCCCCCAACAGACGTGGCGCGGAGGATTATCGCGCTGACCAACAGCCAGACATTGGGGTAGTGCGAAACTAGCTCCCCCTTGCGGGAGAACAGGTGAGCCCATCCAGTTCATGTCCTTCAAGTTCCCTGATCCTTAGCACCTGGGACTTCTCTTGGTTGCGCTACAGCGCAATACTGCTGGCCATCTGTTTTGAGCCAATGGAAGCGCTTGCCTGTGACCACGATGATCAATGCTGAAGCCGACGCGGGCCGGGTGGCGGCCGATCGAATTTCCGAGGATTGGGACAACCGCGCCTGGGTGCCCCAGTCCCCAACCGCTGAATGGGCGCAGGCGGCGATTCAACGCTTGAGCGAGCTCTTTGCTGGACAGCGACGGATGTTCAAAGCGAGCCTGGAAGGCGCAGAAAGAGGAGCTAGATCGCTCAGTCCCCGGCCCTTTCAGGGTTTGGTGGAATGCCTGCAGAACGCTGACGATCTCAACGCCACGTGCCTACACATCGTTTATCGCGCCCTACCCACTCGAGAGCTTTTGATTGTCCATGACGGTACACCCGTCACGCTGGCCAACGTCGCGGCAATGCTCTTGCCCTGGCTGTCGACAAAGAAAGACGACGCCGATGCAGCTGGCCGTTTTGGCATCGGGCAAAGGACACTCGGATCACTGGGCGGCCCGATTTCTGTCCATGCCCATCCTTTTCATTTTGCAATCAACAGCACCGGACCACAGGCAGTGGCGCCCTACCCAGATGTGCTCGGCGTGTACCAGTCAAGTCGGCGTGACACACTGCTTGCGATCCCACTATTCGAATCCGTGACAGCTGAGAGAGTCGCAGATGCGGTGCAGCAACTGAACGTCGACGCTTTGCTGTTCCTGCGTAGCATTCGGACCCTCCAATTTCATCACCTGGAAGACACTTCTCAAGACCTGTCCTTTTCAATAGAGGTGACACCTCGGCCCGGGCGAACAATCAGTTTCGACGGTACTCCTGCTTCGGTGGAAATCGTGGATGTAGCCCTCCTCCGGCCAGGCAGTGGGCCACTGGTGTACCGCCGCTACTCAACTCATCGTCCGATTCGCAGCGTGACAGCCCGCGCGAACAAAGCGACTGGTGCGACAACGCCGATCGGGATTTGCGTGCCACTGCAGCCACCGAAGGATTCACTGCCTCTCTACGACCGAATGCCGCTGCCCGTTCAAACAGGCCTGTCCATCGGACTGAATGCCCAGTTTGATCCCGACGCTGCGCGATCCACCCTGCTCCCCAATGAGTGGAACACTGACCGTTTCAAGGATCTCGGACACTTGGTCAGTTGGGCAGCACTTGAGCACTTCAAGTCGGGAGACGTGGCCGGTTGGAACCATATCCCGCTCGCGTCCGAGGTCAAGGACCCCGAAAGTTGGATCTCTGCCAGGGTCATTCAAGACGTAGTGGAAGCTAGCCATGCGACCCTCATCGCCACCCTTGCTGTCTTAACGCACGAGGGCTCCACACCGGTTCACGCACTGGTCTACGAAAGTGCAGAGCTCGAGCAACTGCTCGACGAACATGACGTGGAGATTCTTTGCGATGGCAAAATCGCATTACCCCGCACACAGCGCGACGGCCCGGGGAGATGGCGTCCTGTCCTCGAGGAGTTGGGATGCTCGACTGTTGTTGATGTAGCAGACGCCCTGGACATCCTCGATGTCGAGATCTCAAGGCCGGCTGACTGGTACGTGCGCTTCGCAGGAATCGCCGAACAGCATCACCTGGTCAAAGAGTTCACATCCAGGAAGAGCCTGCTTCTCGTTGACGGTACAACCACAGCGCTGCCGGCGACCGCGGATCAATGGGTTTTGGTTAAGTCCACCTCGCCGAGCTCGTTAGCTGCTCGGCTCGGCCTCACGCGCCAGCTTCACCCGGCATATTTCGCTGAAAGCTCCGATGTTGACGCTTTTCTAGCCGCCCTTCAAAAGCGGCATGTACTTTTCGATCGCCAAGACGCGCCTACCGATGTGTTCCAGATCATCAAGCGTGGGTCCTTTGACCAAGACGCCGATTCCACAGCCATCAGGCTCCATGATCCGGAACTGCTCGCGCTGCGTGATGCCTGGGCTGAATTGCCACGCGATCAGCGTGAGGCGATTGGGCTAAGGGTTGGCCAGCGTATCGAGTTGAGAGCGTTCTGGTACCTGCCGGGTGGGACGCGTGAGACGGGGTGGTGTCGCCCGACCGCGCTGTATATGTCTGCAGCAATTGACCGTGATACGGATAGCTTCGCAAAAGCCGCCGGGAAAACGCCTAGCCTAAATTGGGTCGATAGCGCGTACGCGAAGACTCTGAAACTTAGCGCGAGCCGGACCTCTCAAGGTGCCCGAAGTCTGCTCTTAGCCTGGGGCGTGGCACGCGAGCCGCGGCTGATACCGCCGCGTGACGAGGTCCAGCTATGGTCGCGAGACACGAGGCCAGCCAGCCCGGTTAAGAGTGGCATGAGAACCCCAGAGCACTTGGAGAGCATAAAGGCGGCTGGAGCGTATGACTATCTGCTCAATGATCACTGGTCCCCTGACGCAGACGCCGTCGCTGAGGATATCGCGCGCTCCCCAGCAAAACTAGGGCGCGTCCGCGGCGAGGCACTCCTTGTGGTGCTGAATCGGGAATGGAGGCGATATGCAGAAGCCGCTCTTGCATTGCCAGTGAAGGGTTTTAACGGGCACTGGCATCCAGGGTCCGAAGTTCGAGCAACCTGGCTAGCTCGCCTCGCTGCTGTGAAATGGTTACCTGACGCCGGAAACAGCTTGCAGCGCCCGTCCAGTCTACGTCTGCAACCACCAGGTACCTCAACTAAACCAAGTGAACGATCCATCACCCTCGGCAAGGTGGACGCGCAGATCTACAGATCAGGTGTCTTGGCTGCACTTGCAGTTCGCGCCGGCCCAACCCAACAGGAGTTGGTGCAACAACTCAGGGCACTGCGTAGTGAACAGGTGACACCTACGGTTGTTACTGATGCGCTGGCGATCTATCAGCTGCTCGCCGCCTCACTCCGGAATCGGAAAGAGGCCTCGCCGGAGGGCCGTATGACCCCTGCCAGCCTCAAAAATGCGTTTCGGGCGGGCATGAGAGAGCAAGGCCTATTGCTCGTCGACGGTCAGTGGCATTCGCCAGAAACCTTGCTCCGCGGCCCCGCAATTTTTGGCAGTCATCGGAAGTTCGCGCCCCACGTTGAGGGCCTCGAATCCTTGTGGACTGAGCTCGGTGTTCCATTGCCCTCGGTGAATGATGCCATAGCTGTCCTCAGAGAAATTTCAGCATCATCGGCACCGCCCTCACCTGAAGATAAAGGGGTGATGATCCGTGCTTTCACTCTGCTCGCCAACGGTATCGCCAGCCTTTCGACTCAAATGCGCACGACCCTGCGCCGCCTCCCGCTTTGGACAGGCACGGCATGGACCAGAGATCGCCCCGTATACGCTCTAGAGGGCGAATCGCTGCAAGACGTCGCCCCGGAGACGATCAACGTGTGGCGCCTCGGGTTGAGCACCTTTGACCCTATCAGGCCGGCTCTTGACGCCCTGAACATCGTGCATCTCAGCCTGGCTGACTTCCATGCAGAGTCCCGCCCGGCGCGCGGTCGAGCCGAAGGTGACTGCATCAGGCCTGTCTTTGCTAAAGCTGTCGCGCTCCTCAAACAGGAGTTCGTGCGTTCAGATCAAGTGCTGGTAGATAGCCTCAGTGTTAGCTGGGAAAGCCTTGCTGCAGCACCTGTGGTCATCAACCCCGACCTGACAATCGTCGCGAGTATCGACGGCGGCCAGCTCCGACTGCCGGCCAGGGCCCACATAAATCGTGAACCGCTTTATCTTGTTTTGAGCTCTTCAGATGAAGCCGCTACTGATCGGGGTGCCGGTCAGGCGATTGCGTCTCTGTTCCAGGGTGATCTCAAGAAGATCTCATGGGCTTGGGCCGCAGTGTGGCCTAGGGCGGTGTACGGTGAGCAAGCCCAGGGGCCGGTTCTCCGCTCGACAAGGGCTGAGCAGGCTGATGATCCGAACCGCCTAGAAAAACTTGCTGAGCAGGTTGGGAAACGCTCTGCCATCAAGAGGACACCAGGCAAAGCTGGTGCGCCGGCAGCAGGCAGCGGCACACCACCACCGGCTCAGGTTCGCAAGTTGAAGGATCTCACCAACCTGCAGCCCTCAACGGGGACGATTGTTAACAAAGGAGCTCCGCCACGCGGGAATCTTGTATTTGCCAAGCCACGCGGCTCGAGCAAAGCACGCGAGTTTGACCCCTCCGCACCGGTACTGCCTGCGACTGTGTCTGCACAACGCTCAGTACTCCCACCCACTGACGAACGTGAGAGGCTGGCTCTCGAGGCGGTTATGCAAGCCTTGCGACTAGACCACGATCAGCTCAATGACCTGCGCAACAAAAGAGGTGTGGGTGTTGATGCGATTGATGAGTTGCGGCAATGCTTCGAAATTAAGATGGTCTCCGCAGCTGGCCTCCCCAATGAAGTCACCCTCACTGCCCGGGAGGTCGAAGCAGCACGAGAGGATCCTGATTTCTTCCTAGCGATCGTCACTGGCCTTGAAGACGGTGTAGGCAAGCTACAGGTCTTTTTTCTATTCGATCCGCTTAGCAAGCTATCGGTGCAGGTAGGTGGAGGACTGACCCTCACTGGCGTGCAAGACGCTGAAAAACTGAAGTTTGAGTTCAGCTAGGCAAAAGTGGTACCTGCCTTTGGGGTAACTCGGGGTCTGAGATCGTTAAACTGCCCCGAGCCGACGCATGCCTCGCACCGGCTCTGGGGTCTGGGCTCTGGGCTCTCGGTCAGTAGCGATCAGCCCGTCAACCTCAGCAGGGTGGAAACAATGGCTATCTATGTCAATTCGGAGGAAATTTTATGGCGCGGCAAGCTCTGGTGCCACCTAGTGGCGGACAGTCTCGATGAGCTGCATGCGTTTGCAGCTAGGCTCGGACTCCGCCGTACCTGGTTTCAGTCTTCGGGCTACCCACACTATGACGTCACCGTCGCAGTGCGTGCTCGAGCATTGAAGCTTGGGGCAATTGATGCAGATCGGGAAACCATTGTTGATCGCTGCAAGCGTTTGAAGATTGAACTGCGCCAGCAAAGCCAAACTCCCGCCGCACCTTAGGGCGGTGACACCCTGCTACACTCGGCAGCCTTGAATATTGGGAAGTCGCTATGAAATGGACTGCAGCAATACTTGCCGTTGCCCTCTCTCTTGGAGGGTGCGCCGGCAGCAAACAAACCTGGAAAGCGACGGCTACGACAGACGAGTTCACCGATAAAACGACCATGATGGTTACTACTGGTGACATCGGCAATTCGAGCTGGATTGTCACCAGGCCAGCACACTACTACCCGGTGATTCGCAAAGAAGGTGATGAGCTTTTCGTTGGAGTGATGTCTGGCGGCCGATTCAAGCTGCCGGTCGGTACCGTGCAACTGCGTATCGATCAGCACGAGGCCTGGACCATTACCCCGCAGGAGACGCCAGTGAGCCTTGCTCCGGCCGTAGCTCCGATCGGTGTGACTGTCACTGGCGAGCAAGCTGAAATCGTCAGGAATGCCCAGGAGCAGGCCATGAAGGCCGCGTCGCAGATGATGAGTCCTTACACGGTGGCCACCGGTGACAAAGCAAGGCAAATCATCCTGCAGCTTTTGACCGGGCAGAAGCTGCGGTACCGAATTGTGGGGATCAATCAAGCGGCCTCAACCACAGGCGAAGCCGTCATCGACGCCTCACTGTCTCAATCCCTTCGTACGATCGGGATCGATCCCGGTACCTTGTAACCACTGCGGATCTTGAAACCTGCAAATGTCAGGTTTCAAGATCCGCCACTGTGCACTCTGACCGCTGGCGCAGAGGGCTTAGCTGAACCTGAAAAACTCTGGGTATACCAGGTTCAGGTACGACTTGCAGAAGTCCGTGATGAAGGAATGCCCTTCCTCGAGAGTCATCGGTTTGACGGGATTCTCTTTGCCTTGCGGCATCATTCCATGCCGGGCATCAATGCCCACTACCTCGTAATTATTGGCGTTGTTCGTAAAGCGCGACTTTTTTGCCCTCTCCACAGGTACGCTGGTGCCCTTATTCTTCCTGGCCAGGGTCTCCATTGTTTCCAGCACTTTGTAGTAAATCGCCCAGCTCCCGGGCTCCGAGAAGTACTTGAGCATGATGCGGATGTCTTCCTTTTCGGTCGCGAGGACCAAAAGCGCCAGGCGCGGGCATGACTGCAACGCATCAGTCATGTGCTGCTGCCATTTGCGGTGCGACATCGACGCGGGCCGCCCTATCAGCTTCACGACCTTAGCCTTCGGCCGGAAGGTGATCGGGACATCCTTGTACCGGATTTCGTGCACAGACTGTTTCCACGCACCGAGGCTGAAAAATTCGGTGGTGCTGTTGAAAATCTCCACGAGCTCGTGCGTCAACTGCCAGATGACCTCTTCATTGCGCGCCGCCTCAAAGTACAGCGTATTGAAGAAGTACCGGTCGCTCGGGCAGTCATTCCAATCATCGACGCCACCCCAAACCCGGAAGTAGTCCGACCGGCCTGGCGCGATCGAGAGGTTTCCGAGGTCCATGTGGTCACCTTTTAGCTCCACCGACCAATCCGCCTGGTTGTAGGTGGGCTCGGTTTGAGTCAGGCGGAGTGCATCAGGCTCGACACACTCGTGTTCTTGGGCGCTGCCGTCGGGGATATCGATTTGAGGTTCAGTCATCATGTCACCAGGTGCAGCTCTGTGCTGGATAGGTCAGGACGCTGGCGCTGACCTGCCGCTGATTAGAGGGGCCAGGCCGGCGCACGGACCAAGGGCGCCGGAGTATATCTAGTATCCGACGCATCGACACACCGCCCGGTCCAAGGACGGTGATGACCGCCATTTCGCATGACCGGTTTTCGACTCCCTGTTCGAAGAATAAGGGATGCCCCCAGCGCATATAGTCGAGTTCGGTAATTCTCTACAAGCTGGCTCACAAGCGATCGCGCCATTTTTCGGCCACTTACTCGGCAGCAAGCTAGGCACCGTGCCGCGTCAACCACCGGAGCATTTCATGGTCATTACGCCCCAGATCCTGATTGGATCCCGAGCGGACTGATGGCTGAGATAATCACCGCACAGTCAGAGCAGCACGACCCGACAGTCGACGCCATCCGCAATCGGAGTCACCTAACGACCGCTCAACCCCAGACCGCCATATCATCAGGGCGCAATAAACCAGCGTCGGTGAGATGGCGCTTGAGGATGACCAAGGACGGCGCGCAGTCAGGCTGGGCGAGGAACTCGTTGCCCAACGCGGACATGTACAAGCGCAGCCAATTACGCACGGGCACCCTGGGCAGAAACGCAGCCAATTCGGCACGGTTGTCGCTGGCAAACACCAAGCGCAAGGTGCGTAGGATAGGCTGGTAATCCGGCGTTGACAGCAGCGCAGCAAGGGTGTCGTCGAGCCGGTGGGTGATCACGACTCTGTTCAGTCGCTCCTCGACCTTGGCGTCGGCTAGCGCCACCCGTGGGTCAATGGCCACCGGGTAAATCGACTGAAACGACTTCGCGCCGCTGAGCATGGACTCGTAAAGCACTTTGTCTGCAGTCGAGCCCGTGACCAATACATCGTCGCCAAAGATCACGTGCACCCCACTCCAGCGCATTGAGCCATCTGATCATGGAGGCTGTGCCTGCCGCCCCGGGCAGTGATGAGTTCCGCCAAGACAACACGCGGGGCACCGCCTACCGACATTGACGGCGGGCAACAATCGGCAGGTGCTTTCGGCTGTTCTTTCGCACGGCCGATCTAGAACGCCAGATACTAGGCTCGCCGCATATGGCCGGGGGGCACATCATGGCGCTGGCCTGCAACCTGCCCTGGACAGCCATGGAAACCATAGATGCCTTCCTCGCAGAGCAAGCCCACTACGCCGCACGCCACCCTGTACAGCTGGCACCGGGAGCCGTTGCCTTGCTCGCCCGGCTCAAAGAAACAGGCGCTCGTATCACCGCATATGGGGGAAGCCCCAAGGCAGCGATCTTCGACCGCTACCTGGCGCCGGTAAGTGAGTACTTCGATGCCGACCTGCCTTACATCGACATGGGCCACGCACGCCCGGGCATGGCTGAAATCCACCGTCAAACAGCTACCGGTGCCGGCGAGCTGGTATTCATCGATGACCTGAACCGGGTCGCCCAAGTGAGCAAAACGCTCGGTTGTGGCTTTATCGGCAAACCCGCAACCCTGTACCAGAAACAGCAGATGCAGGCATCGGGTGTGCGGTTCATCTGCAAGGATCTGGACGAGATCGACCAGACACTCTTGCAAGCGCTGGACCAATCCATGCGACTAGAGCACCACTAGCCCGCATCGCACTCACGCTCAACTCACTGCCAAGCCAAGCACCGCCTGCATGGAATATACCCCGGCAGGCTGATGCCAAGCCCAGCGTGCCGCCCGCAGCGCCCCTCGGGTGAATACCTGCCGATCTAGTGCCTGGTGGCTAAGGGTAAATACTTCTCCTTCGCCCGCAAAGATGAGTGAGTGATCCCCCACCACTGAGCCCCCCCGAAGGGTGGCGAAACCAATGGTGCCCACTTCACGGGGGCCGGTCAGCCCATCCCGCACGCGCACCGCCTGGCTGCCTAGGTCCACCTGCCGGCCCTTGGCGACCGCTTCCCCCATCATCAACGCCGTGCCGGACGGTGCATCTACCTTATGACGGTGATGCATTTCCAGCACCTCAGCATCCCAATCCTCCGCAGGTAGCACTCGACCGGCAATTTCAGCGAGGACACTGAGCAACTGCACCCCTACGCTCATGTTGCCAGACTTGACAATGCGCGCCCCTTGGCTGCCAGCAATCGCCGCTTCCTGCTCGGGGTTGAAACCAGTCGTACCAATAATGTGAACCAACCCTCGGGCCGAGGTGTACTCCAAGCATTGCAACGTGACTTCGGGCTGGGTGAAATCAAGCACGCCATCAGCCCCGTCGAGCGATCGCAACATATCGTCAGTGAAATGCACCCCAGTCGGGTCACTCCCCACCACTTCAGCGCAGTCCTTGCCAACCAAGCTGGAACCAGGCCGTACCACCGCAGCATGCAGGCACGCACCCTGGGCATGAAGCAAGCTTCGCACCAGTCTCTGACCCATGCGCCCCGACGCGCCCAATACCACCAGTCTTATTGGTCTATCCATAGGTATCAAAACGTCTCCTTTAAAAAAAGCGGCCGCCGTCATGCTTACGGCAACCGCGATAACGCCGCGAATTGAAAGCTGCCGGCCACGTTGGTATTGAGAATCTGTTCCACGGTTGCCAGTGCCGGCTGTAACTTTGAAAACACTGTTCACGCGGCAAGATCGAACGGTGACAACGTAGAGGGTTGTGCGCAAACGCCTGGCAGGCACTTTCACGCTATGAATGCCATTGAGCCGGGCCCACCTGATCCAGCAACAGCCGCACGCACTCGACCCTCTGTATAGACAGCGGTTCGAGTAAGCCCATCGCTGTTTCCGAAAGAGCCATGGTGACCTCCTGAACCTGCCAGAAGCCAAATGCTCATCTGTCCACGATCCCGCTCCATCGAAAAACCGAACTGGGGTCTATCCCATTCTGGTCTCAAATCTGGCCTTGAATGACTTTCCCGGCAATCCGTGAAGAACCCAAAAAAAACGGTCTGCACGACCGGTATGAGGTACGAGACCTCTAAACGCACACCCTCAACGGAACCTGTGCGGCCGGCTCATCTCGCGCCGGTAAGGCTTCATAGACGCTTTAGCTGTAGGTCGGCATGCCCCCAGCGCGATCGCGACCCCTCAGCCACGCTTATGTCGCCCTCAACGCCAACAGTACCCTCGCCGTCTTTCTGGAGGCGCAAGCCCTTCAAGCCGGTTGGCGCTTGCAAGTGCGAGTGCTGGCTCAACGCACATTGCGTTTCTGCGCCCCCTCATTCAACGGTTTGCCGGGCTCCAGCCGAGCGCTGCTGGACTGTTTGTCTCTACCGCTAACCGGCAAGGCTTGACTCTACCGTAAGGGGCAGACTTTACCCTTGGCACTTCATTACCTGGAGTTTGTCATGAAGCGCAAACGCATGCTCGTAATCCTCGGCCACCCTTCGAACGACAGCTTTTGCGGCGCTGTGTCCGAACGTTATATCGAGGCTGCCACGCAAGCAGGCCATGAGGTGCGCCTGCTGCGCCTGGATACCCTGGATTTCGATCCGGTCTTGCACGATGGCTATAACCAGATCCAGTTGCTTGAGCCCGATCTGATCAACGCACAGAACGACATTACCTGGGCCGAACACCTGACATTGGTGTACCCGATCTGGTGGGGCGGCATTCCGGCGTTGCTCAAGGGGTTCTTCGACCGCGTGTTTCTGCCCGGTTTTGCCTTCAAGTACCGCAAGGGCTCGCCTTTCCCGGATAAGCTGCTCAAGGGCCGCACGGCTCACCTTCTGGTGACCATGGACACGCCGCCGTGGTACTACCGATGGGTGTATCGCATGCCGGGCCTGCACCAAATGCGCAAGACCACCCTGGAGTTCTGCGGCATAAAACCTCTGAAAACCCTGACCTTCGGTCCGGTATTGGGCTCCAAGCCGGAACAGCGTGAAGCCTGGCTCAAACAAGTCCAGGCCGTCGCCAGCCGCTGATCGGCCCCGGTCGGGCCGTGCCCCTGCGCTGCCCAGCCGAGCCACCCTGCTGTGACGCCTTGTTCAGCTTGGCTTCCCACCCCCTGACGCTTGTGCAAAAATGTCGCGCGCCTGTAC
>NZ_BCBP01000102.1:0-15113 GCF_001753955.1 Pseudomonas sp. NBRC 111139 | reverse complement strand
AAAAAACGCTGGCTCCTGTCATCCGGCCCCTGCGCTACGCTCCGGGGTTCCCTCGCTCCGGGCTTGCTCCCGGGAGGACCGCGCTGCAGGCCCCATCCTGGGGCCCAGCGCTTGACGGGCATCCATGCCCGTCACCTCCCTTCGCAAGCCCTGCGCTCGGCCTCCTGAAGTCGCAATCCGCGGCGCCTGGGCTATCGCGCGCTTAGAAGCAAAATCAAAAGCCGAAGCGAGAGCGAGAGCGAGAGCGAGAGCATCGGGATCTTGCCTTGTTTAGCTCAATGCCCTGACGATGCCGGGCCCGCCTTGGCGGTAAAGGGCGGCTTGGCGAACCACACCAGCAGAATCAACCCGGCAAACACCCAGCTCATCAAGGTGAAGTAATCCACCGTCGACATCATGTAAGCCTGCCCGTTGAGTATCTGCTCCAACTGCGCATAACTCTGCGGGCTGGCCCCGCCCAACTGCTCGAGGGTATGCCGCGTCGTCGGGTCGAACTGGCTGATGTGCTCGCTCAGGTAGGCATGGTGCTGATCCGCCCGACGAATCCAGATCCAGGTGGTCAACGAAGCCGCAAAACTCCCGCCCAAGGTTCGCAGAAAAGTCGCCAGCCCCGAACCGTCGGCAATCTGGTGCGGCGGCAGGTCAGACAGCAGAATGCTCAAGGTCGGCATGAAGAACAACGCCACGCCAATCCCCATGAACAACTGCACCAAGGCCACGTGCTGGAAGTCCACCTCGCTGGTGAAACCGGCCCGCATGTAGCAACTGGTGCCAATCGCCAGGAACGCCAACCCAGCCAGCACCCGCAGGTCGAAACGGTGCGCATATTTGCCCACGAACGGCGACATGATCACCGGCAGCAAACCGATCGGCGCCACCGCCAGGCCCGCCCAAGTCGCGGTATAGCCCATCTGCGTCTGCAACCACTGCGGCAGGATCAGGTTGATACCGAAGAACCCGGCATACCCCCCGACCAGCACAATGGTGCCAATGCGGAAGTTGCGGTGCACAAACAGGCGCAAGTTGACCACCGGGTGCCGGTCGGTCAGTTCCCAGATCACGAATACCGCCAGGAACACCACCGAAACCAGGCTGCCGACAATGATGAACGACGACTCGAACCAGTCCAGATCGTTGCCCTTGTCCAGCACTACCTGCAAGGCCCCAACGCCGATAATCAGGGTTAGCAGGCCAATGTAATCCATCGGCTGGCGGCTGGTGACCACCGGGCGCGTACGCATCTGCTGGCGCACCACGGCAGCAGCAAACAGGCCGATGGGCACGTTGATGAAGAAGATCCATGGCCAGCTGTAGCTATCGGTAATCCAGCCCCCAAGAATCGGCCCGGCAATCGGCGCCACCACCGTGACCATCGCCAGCAGCGCCAGTGCCATCCCCCGTTTTGCCGGGGGATAGACAGCAATCAGCAGGGTCTGGGTCATCGGGTAAAGCGGCCCGGCGACCACACCCTGCAAGACGCGAAACCCGACCAGCTCGGGCATCGACTGGGCGATACCGCACAGGAACGAAGCCAGCACGAACAGCAGCGTGGCCCAGATGAACAGTTTCACTTCACCAAAGCGCCGGCTCAGCCAGCCGGTCAGCGGCAAGGCGATAGCGTTGCTCACCGCGAACGAGGTGATGACCCAGGTGCCTTGCTCGTAGCTCACCCCCAGGTTGCCGGAAATGGTCGGCAGGGCCACGTTGGCGATGGTGGTGTCCAGCACCTGCATGAACGTCGCGAGCGACAGGCCGATGGTGGTCAGCAGCAGACTTGGCGGCGTGAACTGGGCAGCGGCATTGTTGCTCATCGTTGCGCCGTCTTGCCGGTTGCACTGTTCTCGTGAATCAGCCGGGCGATCAGGTTGTCGGCTTCGATCATCTGGTGGTCATACACCTGGGTGGTGTAGCTGGCCTTCTGCGGTGGCTGCTGGGCCAGGGTCGGGCCGCTCTGGTCATGCAGGTCGACTTCAACCACGGTGGACAGGCCAATACGTAGCGGGTGGTCCTTGAGCTGGTCGGGGCTGAGGTGGATGCGCACGGGTACTCGCTGGACAATCTTGATCCAGTTACCGGTGGCGTTCTGCGCCGGCAGCAAGGCAAAGGCGCTGCCGGTGCCCGCGCCAAGGCTGTCGACCGTGCCGCTGTACTTGACCTCGCTGCCGTACACATCAGCGGTGATTTCCACCGGCTGGCCGATGCGCATCTCTCGCAGCTGGGTTTCCTTGAAGTTGGCATCGATCCACACCTGATCCAGCGGGATGACCGCCATGGTCGCGGTGCCCGGCTGCAGGCGCTGGCCCAACTGGACGGTACGCTTGGCGACGTAGCCGGTGACCGGCGCGACCAATGTGGTGCGGGCGTGGTCGAGGTAGGCCTGGCGCAGGTCGGCAGCTGCAGCCATGACATCGGGGTGCGAGGACACCACGGTGTCGTCGACCAGCGCGCTGCTGGTGCTGAGCTGTTGCCGCGCGCTGTTGACGGCGGCCTGGGCAACGCTCAGGTCGTCGCGGGCATGGGACAGTTCTTCGGCGGCAATCGCACCACTGTCAGCCAGCACCTTGCGCCGGTTGAAGTCCTGCTGCGCCTTGCGCAGTTCGGCTTGGCGCGTTTCCAGTTGAGCCTTCAGCGAGTCGACGTTGCTGTACAGCCCGCGCACCTGCCGCACGCTGCGTGCCAGCTTGGCTTCGGCGGACTGCAAGGCCACTTCGCTGTCGGCCGGGTCGAATTGCAGCAACACCTGGCCGGCGTGGACCAGGTCGCCGTCATCGGCCCCGATGCTGATAACGGTGCCAGCGACCAGCGGGGTGATCTCCACCACGTTGCCGTTGACATACGCATCGTCGGTGCTTTCGTGCCAACGCCCGACAATGCTGTACCAGGCCCAGGTGCCGACCCCTGCCAGGATCAGCAGCAACAGCAGGCCAAGCAACCAAGCCTTGCGCTTGCGCGACGGCTCGGGCGAGACGGAGGGAGTCGGGGTGTCTGCGGGAGTGGCCATGACAATACCTTGGATAATTCGTTACAGGGTTCAACGGTCGCCGAAGCGGCGGATCGTCAACGGGTCGCCAGCACCGAGCAGCACCTTGGCCAGCAGGCCTTCCAGGGTCTTGAGCTCCTCTGGTGCCAGCACGCCGCACAACTCGTTCATGGCGGCGGCGCCAATTTCCGGCAGGCGGTTGGCCAGGCGCTGGCCGTCGGCGGTGAGTGCCAGGCGCACCTGGCGACGGTCGTCGGCGCAGCGGTTGCGCACGATCAGCTCCTTCTGCTCGAGGCGGTCGAGCATGCGGGTCATCGATCCGCTGTCCAGGCCCAGGTAACGGCACAGTTCGGCCGGGGTATCCACCTGGTACTGGGTGACGATGATCAGCACTTTGAACTGCGCGGCGGTGACGCCCTCTGACTCCAGGTGCCAGTCAAGAATGCGGTCTTTGAGAATCGCAGCACGGCCAAGCAACATGCCGATGGCGCAGGTTTGGAAGTTCTCGGGAGAAAAATGGGCCATCGTTGGCTGCTCAGTTAAGTGTGTAGAAATATTACTGCCTAGGCAGTGAATGTCAAAGCTTTCATTAGCTAGCTATGAAATAGTGGGTGTTTTCTGGCTGTCACACCGCCCCCAGCAGGCGCGCATTGCGTCCCATCGCGACACGCAACGCCGCCCCTGCCAGGGGCTACGTAAAGGCGGCTACCGCGCTCGCAGGCCCAGCGCCTCCACCGCCCCGCAAGCAATCGCCATCCCCACCAGCTCTGCGAGGCTGCCTGCCTGCAACCGCTTCATCACCCGGCCTCGGTACAGGTCCACCGTTTTGACGCTGATGCCCAACTGCTCGGCAATCTCGCGGTTGTTCAACCCTTGGGCCAACGGTACGAAGACGTCTCGCTCACGCGGCGTCAGGCCGTCGATGCGCGCCTGCACCAAGGCCAGCGCCTGATCGCCCTCTCGCGCCAGCCCGGCGTGCTCCAGCGCAGCCTGAACGCTGTCGAGCAGCAGCTGGTCGTTGTAGGGTTTTTCGATGAAGTCGCAGGCGCCGGCCTTGAACGCCCGCACCACGATCGGTACATCGGCATGACCGCTGACGAAGATCACCGGCACCATCAGGCCACGCTCGCGCATCGCCTGCTGCACAGCCAGCCCGCCCAGCCCCGGCATGCGCACATCCAACAGCACACACGCGGGCCCATCATCGACGCAGGCGTCGAGAAACGCCTGCCCGCTGGCGAATGGCAAGGCTTGCAGGCCCACCGACTGCAGCAGCCAGACCGTAGAGTCGCGCATACCCTGGTCGTCATCGACCACATACACTTTTGCTTGCAACACTGCCTCCCCTTATTCCCTGCTGACCGCCAGCCGGCAGCACAGTACCAGACCGCCGTTGTCACCCGCCCGCGCCCACAGGCTGCCACCGAAGCCTTCGATCAGGCTGCGGCTCATGCTCAAGCCCAAGCCCAGGCCGTCGGCCTTGCTGGTGGTAAACGGCGTAAAGATTTCATCCAGCCGCTCGGGTGCCACGCCCGGGCCCTGGTCGGCGACCTCGACCAGCACCCCATCGCCATCGCGCGCCGCGCAGAGCAGGATACGTGACGGTCGCTCACCCTGCTGCTCGCGATTGGCATCGATGGCATTGCGCAGCAGGTTGAGCAGCACCTGCTCCAGCAGCACCCGGTCGGCATACACCAAGGGCAGTTGAGCGCTCATGCGAAGTTCCACCTGCACCTGGTCCCGCGCGGCTTCCCAGGCGCACAGGCGCATGGCTTCGCCGGCCAGCTCGGCCACGTCCAGTGCCTGCAGGCGGCGCGGTTCCTTGCGCAGAAAGGCACGCAGACGGCGGATCACTTCGGCGGCATGGGTGGCCTGCTCGCTGATACGCTGCAGGCCCTGGCCAATCCGCTCGCGCGCCTGGGGATCACGTTCCAGGCCCTGCAGGTAACGCTGACTGGCGTTGGCATAGTTGACCACCGCGGCCAGTGGCTGATTGATCTCGTGGGCGATGCCCGAGGCCAGCTCGCCCAAGGTCGCGAGGCGGGCACTGTGCGCCAGGCTTTCCTGCGCTTCGATGCGCAAGGTGATGTCGCGGGACACGCTGACCACCTCCACCACCGCGCCGGTGTAGGTCTCGCGGATCGCCCGGCTGGCAATTTCGAACCAACGGTAGTCACCTGTCGCCTGGCGTACCCGGCAGGTCATCGTGTGGTAGCCGTCCTGGTCCAGCGCGGCCGCGGCCTGGCGCAGTACCTGACGCCGCTCGCGCGGATGCAGCAGGGTATGTACAGGCATGCCACGCAGTTGCTCGGGCCACAGGCCGAGCAGGCGGTAGGCTGCCGGTGAGGCATCGAGAAAGCGGCCATCGGGGCTGTGCCGGGAAATCAGGTCGGTGGTGTTTTCGATGATCAGCCGATACAGGCGCCGGGCGCGGCTGGCTTCGCGTGCGCCATGGCGCTCTTCGCTGGCATCGCGGCAGCGGCCCAGCACCTGCTGGCCCTGGTTGTCCGGCATGAACGTCCATAGCACGATGCGTTCGCCGACCTGCACTTCCACATCGCTGATCGCCCGATGCTGGCGCAGACAGGCACGCACCAGGGCCGCGCAATTGGCCGGCAGCCAGCAAGCCAGCTCAGGCCCTTCGGCGACCCAGGCCTGCAGTGCCGGGTTGAGTGCCAGCGGGCTTGCATCACTGGCCAGTAACAGACTGGGTTGTGGGTCTTTGGCGAGCAAGGGGTAAGCAGTGTCATCCACAGTAGGCGGCCTATTTTTATAGTAGTTTTACTATATTGCTATAGTCGATATTCCTAATACCATAGCGACTCGCGTAAAACTGCGACAGAGGGGGCGGCCCACCGTCCGCCCCCTGCACCCTGAACAGAGCTAACAATCAGCCATCGGGGGCCAGGTGCACAGGCTGCGTCTGCCTCCCTTACAGGATTACCGCATGTCGATCTATGCCCAGGGCCTGATGCCCGCTGCCGTCAACCATGTCGCCCTCACCCCGCTGAGCTTCATCGAACGCACCGCTGCCGTGTACGGCAACTACCCGGCCGTCATCCACGGCGCCATCCGCCGCAACTGGCAAGAAACCTACCAACGCTGTCGGCGCCTGGCCAGCGCCCTGGCCGGTCGTGGCATTGGCCGTGGCGACACCGTGGCAGTGATGCTGCCCAACACCCCGACCATGCTCGAGGCGCATTTCGGCGTCCCCATGACCGGTGCCGTGCTCAATACCCTGAACGTGCGCCTGGATGCCGAGGCTATCGCCTTCATGCTGCAGCATGGCGAGGCCAAGGTGCTGATCACCGACCGCGAGTTCCATGCGGTCATCGAAGGCGCTCTGGCACTGCTTGAACACCCGCCGCTGGTGGTTGATGTGGATGACCCGGAGTACGGCGAAGGCCGCGCGGTCAGCCAGCTGGACTATGAGGCCCTGCTCAACGAAGGCGACCCGGAATTTGCCTGGGAATGGCCCGATGACGAGTGGCAGGCCATATCGCTGAACTACACCTCCGGCACCACCGGCAACCCCAAGGGCGTGGTCTACCACCACCGTGGTGCCTACCTGAACGCCCTGGGCAACCAGATGACCTGGGCCATGGGCCACCGCCCGGTGTACCTGTGGACGTTGCCGATGTTCCACTGCAACGGCTGGTGCTACCCCTGGACCATCACCGCCCTGGCCGGCACCCATGTGTTCCTGCGCCGGGTCGACCCGCAGAAGATCCTGACCCTGATCCGCGAGCACAAAGTCAGCCACCTGTGCGGTGCGCCGATCGTGCTCAACGCGCTGGTCAACATGCCCGAGGCGGCCAAGGCAGCCATCGAGCACCCGGTGCAGGCCATGGTCGCCGGCGCCGCTCCACCGGCCAAGGTCATCGGCGCCGTGGAAGAAATGGGCATCAAGGTCACCCACACCTACGGCCTGACCGAGGTTTATGGCCCGGTGACCGTGTGTGCCTGGCATGACGAATGGGACGCGCTTTCGCTGGAGGAGCGTGCACGCATCAAGTCTCGCCAAGGCGTGCGCTACCCGACCCTCGATGGCCTGATGGTCGCCGACCCGCAAACCCTTCAGCCAGTACCCCGCGACGGCAATACCCTGGGCGAAATCTTCATGCGCGGCAACACGGTGATGAAGGGTTACCTGAAAAACCCTGAAGCCACCGCCGAAGCCTTCCGTGGCGGCTGGTTCCACACCGGCGACCTGGCCGTGTGGCATGCCGACGGCTATATCGAGATCAAGGACCGGCTCAAGGACATCATCATTTCCGGTGGCGAAAACATCTCCACCATCGAGGTCGAAGACGCCCTGTACAAGCACCCGGCAGTGCTGGAAGCCGCCGTGGTGGCACGCCCGGATGAAAAATGGGGGGAAACCCCGTGCGCCTTCGTTGCACTGAAGCCGGGCCGAGAGGACACCCGTGAAGCCGACATCACCAGTTGGTGCCGCGAGCACCTGGCCGGGTTCAAGGTGCCGAAGACCGTGGTGTTCGGCGAGCTGCCCAAGACCTCGACCGGCAAGATCCAGAAGTACGTGCTGCGCGACCGGGCCAAGGCCCTCTGATGCCGTAGCCGCCCCCTTCAGGCGCAGCACACGGCTGCGCCTGAAGGTTCAGCGCACGCCCAACCCTCCCTCACTATTGCAAGAGCTGCCGATGACCACCTATTCCGCCCCCCTGCGCGACATGCGCTTCGTCCTGCATGACGTGTTCAACGCTTCAGGCCTGTGGGCCCGACTGCCCGCCCTGGCCGAACGCATCGATGCCGACACTGCCGACGCCATTCTCGAGGAAGCATCAAAAGTCACCGGCCAGCTGATCGCCCCGCTCAGCCGCAACGGTGACGAGCAAGGTGTGTGCTTCGACGCAGGCCAAGTCACCACCCCCGAAGGCTTTCGCGAGGCCTGGAATACCTACCGCGAAGGTGGCTGGGTCGGCTTGGGCGGCAACCCGGAACACGGCGGCATGGGCATGCCAAAGATGCTCGGCGTGCTGTTCGAAGAGATGCTCTACGCGGCTGACTGCAGCTTCAGCCTGTATTCGGCATTGAGCGCAGGCAGTTGCCTGGCGATCGATGCCCACGCCAGCGAAGCGCTCAAGGCCACTTACCTGCCACCGCTGTACGAAGGCCGCTGGGCCGGCACCATGTGCCTGACCGAACCCCATGCCGGCACTGACCTGGGGCTGATCCGCACCCGCGCCGAGCCTCAGGCCGATGGCAGCGTGCGCATCAGTGGCAGCAAGATCTTCATTACCGGCGGCGAGCAGGACCTGACCGAGAACATCGTCCACCTGGTGCTGGCCAAGCTGCCGGATGCGCCCGCCGGTGCCAAAGGCATATCGCTGTTTCTGGTCCCCAAATTCCTGGTCGAGGCCGATGGCCGCCTGGGCGCGCGCAATGCTGTCCATTGTGGCTCGATCGAACACAAGATGGGCATCAAGGCCTCGGCGACCTGCGTCATGAACTTTGACGGTGCCATCGGTTACCTGGTGGGCGAACCGAACAAGGGCCTGGCAGCGATGTTCACCATGATGAACTACGAGCGCCTGTCCATCGGCATACAGGGCATCGGTTGTGCCGAAGCCTCCTACCAGAGCGCCGCCCGCTATGCCAACGAGCGCCTGCAGAGCCGCGCAGCGACTGGCCCGCAGGCACACGACAAGGTGGCCGACCCGATCATCCACCATGGTGATGTTCGGCGCATGCTGCTGACCATGCGCACCCTCACCGAAGCAGGTCGGGCGTTCGCCGTCTACGTTGGCCAGCAACTGGACGTGGCGCGCTATGCCGAGGACGCTGGCGAACGCGAGCATGCCCAGCGCCTGGTGGCACTGCTGACACCGGTGGCCAAGGCATTCTTCACCGACAACGGTCTGGAAAGCTGCGTGCTTGGCCAGCAGGTGTATGGCGGTCATGGCTACATCCGCGAATGGGGCCAGGAGCAACGGGTGCGAGACGTGCGCATTGCGCAAATCTATGAAGGCACCAACGGCATTCAGGCCCTTGATCTGCTGGGGCGCAAGGTGCTGGCCGACGGTGGTCAGGCGTTGGCCAGCTTTGCCAGCGAAGTGCGGGCTTTCAGTGTGGATGCGCCCTTGCACCGCGAGGCCCTGCAGGCGAGCCTGGCGCGGCTCGAGGCCACCAGCAGCTGGCTGCGGGCGCAGGCTGGCGAGGATGCCAACCTGGTCAGCGCGGTAGCCGTTGAGTACCTGCAGCTGTTCGGGCTGACGGCCTATGCGTACATGTGGGCGCGGATGGCGGCGGTGGCGCTGGCCAAACGTGATGAGGACGAGGCGTTTCATGGTGCGAAGCTTGCCTGTGCGACGTTCTATTTCCAGCGGGTCTTGCCGCGGGGGTTGGGGCTGGAGGCGAGCATTCGGGCCGGTAGTGGCAGCCTTTATGGGCTAGAGGCCGCACAGTTCTGACCGGTGTGTCACTGACGCGCTTGTTGCAAGGGCAGCCGTGTGCTGCGAAGAGGGCCGGTACAGGTTACCGAATCGGTACTGCAAACACTGACCTCTTCGCCGCACCAGGCCGCCCCGGAAGCGATTGCAGACATCGTCTTTTGCCCGCGAAGGGTTCTCAAACGCTGAAAAACCGTGGTCAATCCGACGAAAAACCGGCACAACTGATAGTCATTCGCCATTACATTGGTTCTCGGGAGCCCTCTCGCAAGGGTAGAATGCGCAAAACCCGGAGCCGCAATGAACCACGACCGCCTCAATCCCAGCCCAGACGATGCCATCACCGACGCCGCAGCGCATTGGTGCATGCGCCTGCACGCCGACGATTGCACGCAGGCCGAGCGTGACGCATTCGCTGGCTGGTTGGCGGCCGACCCGCGGCATGCCGAAGAATATCAGGCGATGCTGGAAATCTGGCAAACAGCCGACCTGCTGCCGCGTAGCGCCACCGTCATCGACTTCAACCCACCTGCCAAACACGCCGCCCGCCCCCGCAACTGGCGGCCGCTGGCGTCTGCTGCGGCCATCGCCCTGGCAGTGCTGCCGCTGGCCGGCTGGATGGGGTGGGAACAGGGCTGGTTGCCCAACCACTACCAGCACGTCGAAGCCGGTGACCGCATGCAGACCGTGGAGCTCAGCGACGGCAGCACGGTACAGCTCAACCTGCACACCGAGCTCACCTTCCTCAACTACAAAGACCAGCGCCAGGTCACGCTCAAGCGCGGCGAGGCGTTCTTCAAGGTGCGACACGACAGCAGCCACCCGTTCATCGTGCGTGCAGGCAGTGGCCAGACCCGGGTCACCGGCACCCAGTTCAACGTGTGGAAGTACCAGGACCAGGTGAAGGTCACCCTGGTGGAAGGTTCAGTGCTGGTGTCCAGTGAGGGCAATGCCGGTGGCTACCGCCTTGGCCCTGGCATGCAGGCCAGCTACCACAAGGGCGACTTCGAGCCGCAGCTGGAGCAAAGCGACGACTATGGCAACAGCCTGGCATGGCGCAGCGGCAAGCTGGTGCTCGACAACCTGAGCCTGGAACAGGCGCTGCCGGTGATAAACCGCTACCTCGACGCCCCGCTGCGACTGGCCGATGCCAGCACCGGCCGCATTCGCATCAGCGGCATCTACAACACCCGTGAGGTGGGGCGCCTGGTCAACAACCTGCCCAAAGTCCTGCCGGTCTACCTGACCCGCAGCAAGGACGGCAGCACCGTGCTCAATCGCATCTCGCCGCCGCCCGACAAGGGCTGACGCCCTCCCCCGCCTTACAAGGTCATCGCCGCCAACCAACCGAACGCCAGCAGCGGCAGGTTGTAATGGATGAAGGTCGGCACCACGGTGTCCCAGATGTGGTGGTGCTGGCCATCCACGTTCAGGCCCGAGGTCGGGCCCAGGGTCGAGTCCGAGGCCGGCGAACCTGCATCACCCAGCGCACCGGCAGTACCAATGATGCACACCGTGGCCAACGGGTCGAAGCCCAGTTGCACGCACAGTGGCACGAAAATCGCCGCCAGGATCGGCACGGTGGAGAACGACGAGCCGATCCCCATCGTCACCAAAAGGCCTACCAACAGCATCAGCAGGGCACCGACGCCCTTGCTGTGGTCGATCCACTGCGCCGAGGTTTCCACCAGGCTCTTCACCTCACCGGTGGCCTTCATCACCTCGGCAAAACCGGACGCGGTAATCATGATGAAGCCGATCATGGCCATCATCTTCATGCCTTCGGTGAACAGGTCGTCGGTCTCTTTCCACTTGACGATGCCCGACAGCGAGAAGATCAGGAAACCGACCATGGCACCGATGATCATCGAGTCCAGCAACAGCTGGACAATGAAGGCTGCCGCGATCGCCAGCCCGGCCACCAGCAAGGTCAGCGGGTTGTACTGCACGCTCACCTGCTCCACCTGCTGGATCCGCGCCAGGTCGTAGTCACGCTTCTTGCGGTAGCTGATGAACACCGCCACCAGCAGGCCGACGAGCATGCCTGCAGCCGGGACGGCCATGGCGTGGGTGACGTTGACGCCGCTCACATCGACACCCGCGCGGGCCACATTGGCCAACAGGATCTCGTTGAGGAAGATGTTGCCGAAGCCCACCGGCAGGAACATGTACGGGGTGATCAGGCCAAAGGTGATCACACAGGCGATCAGCCGGCGGTCGATACGCAGGCGCGTCAGCACGTACAACAGAGGGGGTACCAGCAGCGGAATGAAGGCAATGTGGATAGGCAGGATGTTCTGGGACGACACGGCCACCACCAGCATCAGGCCGATCATCAGCCATTTGACCTTGCCGCCCTTGGCGTCGTCCTGCCGGTCGATCATGACCAGGGCGCGGTCGGCCAGCGCATGGGCCAGGCCAGACTTGGCGATTGCCACGGCAAAGGCACCCAGCAGTGCATAGGACAAAGCCACCGTGGCACCACCGCCGAGGCCACCGTTGAAGGCCTTGAGCGTGCCTTCGATGCCCAGGCCGCCCACCAGCCCACCGGCCAGGGCGCCGATGATCAGGGCGATGACCACGTGCACGCGGGACAGGCTGAGTATCAGCATGATGCCGACCGCGGCGATCACTGCATTCATGGTTGGCTTACCTCATTACGACAGAAAAAAGCGCGAACTCTGAAGCAGTAGGCGGCAGATGTCAAAAGCGCCTTGATACGGCGCGTTAGTGGCGGTCAAATTTAAATTGAATGTTTGAATAAAGAAAAAACGGCAGGGGCCGATATTGAGGGAGGCAGCGAGGTGCCTGGCCGCAGCGCTTTGGCACCTCCCGGCCCCACCGCAGATAAAGCCATAACCCTTAATGCCAAAAAAGGGATCCGCCCCCATGCCTTTGCGACAACTTTCCATCCAGTGGAAGATCACCCTGCTCGCCGGTCTCTGTCTGGCCGCTATCGTCACCTTGCTCGTCGGCCTGTCGCTGTACCGCATGGATCACAGTTCGGACCTGGTCAAGGCCAGCAGCATGCAGATGCTGACCGAGGCGGCGCAGTCGCGTATCGAGTCACAAGGTGAAGTGCAAGCGCTGAACATTCGCCGCCAGTTCATGGATGCCTACCAGTACGGCGCCGGCTTCGCCCGTCAGGTGCTGTTCCTGCGCGAGCAGGCCGAAAAGCGCTTTCTCGATGCCTTCGACCTGCGCGAGGACATGACCCGCCAGGTACGCGCCGCACTGCAAGCCAACCCCGACCTGCTCGGCCTGTCACTGGTGTTCGAGCCCAATGCCCTGGACAACAAGGACAGCCTGTTTGCCGGCAAGGCAGCATTGGGCAGCAACGAAACCGGGCGCTTTGCCCTGTACTGGTCGCAGCCACGCGCCGGCCAGTTGACCTCGATGGCCCTGCCCGAACATGACATGGCCAACACCGAGATCGGCCCCAGCGGCCAGCCGGCCAACACCTGGTGGGTATGCCCACGCACCTCCGGCAAGGTGTGCGTGGTAGAGCCGTACTTCTACGACATCGATGGCCAGCAGGTGCTGATGACCAGCATCGTGTTCCCGCTGGCGGTCAACGGCAAGATCATTGCCACCCTGTCCATCGACATCAACCTCAATAGCCTGCAGGCGCTGAGCCAGGAGGCCAGCCGCAGCCTCTACGAAGGCCGCACCACGGTCGGCATTCTGACCCCGGTCGGCCTGCTGGCCGGCTACAGCGCCGATGCCAGCAAGCTGGCCCAGCGCTTTGACCAGGTAGACCCGGTCAAAGGCGCCGAGCTGGTGCGCAAGCTGGCCGATGGCAAGCTGACCATCCTCCACGACCGGCAGCGCTTGAAGGTGCTGGCGGCATTCCGGCCAATCCCGGACGCCCAGCCCTGGGGCGTGTTGCTGGATGTGCCGGAAAACGCCCTGACCGGGCCGGCCGAAACCCTGAAGCAGGAACTTGACGCGCTCAATACCAGCGGCACCTTGCTGGAACTGAGCCTGGGCCTGGCCGCCGCCATTGTCGGCCTGCTGCTGGTATGGCTGATGGCCCGCGGGGTTACCCGGCCGATCCTCGGCGTGGCCGCCATGCTCAAGGACATTGCCAGCGGCGAAGGCGACCTGACCCGTCGCCTGACCTACCAGAAACAGGACGAACTGGGCGAACTGGCCGGCTGGTTCAACCGCTTCCTCGACAAGTTGCAGCCAACCATCGCCGAGGTCAAACGCTCGGTGCAGGCCGCCCGAGGCACGGCCGACCAGTCCTCGGCGATTGCCACTGAAACCAGCGCCGGCATGGAGCAGCAGTACCGCCAGGTCGACCAGGTAGCCACTGCCTCCCATGAAATGAGCGCCACCGCCCAGGACGTTGCCCGCAGCGCCGCCCAGGCTGCGCAGGCGGCGCGCGATGCCGACCAGGCCACCCGCGAGGGCTTGGCGGTAATCGACCGCACCACCAGCAGCATCGGTGCCCTGGCCGCCAACATGAGCGACACCATGGCCGAAATAGAAGGCCTGGCGCAGAACAGCGAGAAGATCGGCTCGGTACTGGAAGTGATCCGCTCGATCGCCGAACAGACCAACCTGCTGGCGCTCAACGCTGCCATCGAAGCTGCCCGCGCCGGAGAGGCCGGCCGTGGCTTTGCCGTGGTCGCCGATGAGGTGCGCAACCTGGCCCAGCGCACTCAGGAGTCGGTGGAAGAAACCCGTCAGGTCATCGAAGCCCTGCAGAACGGCACCCGCGAAGTGGTCGGCGCCATGGACCACAGCCACCGCCAGGCCCAAGGTGGCGTGGAGCAGGTCGGCCAAGCCGTCACGGCATTGCAGCGCATTGGCCAGGCGGTGACGGTGATCACCGACATGAACCTGCAGATCGCCTCTGCCGCCGAGGAGCAAAGTGCGGTAGCCGAGGAAATCAACAGCAACGTGGCGACCATTCGTGATGTCACTGAATCCCTGTCTGGCCAGGCCAACGAGTCGGCGCGGGTCAGCCAGTCGCTGAACAGCCTGGCCAACCAGCAGCAAGCGCTGATGGACCAGTTCCGCGTCTGAAGCGAACGGGGCCACGCCAGTGGCCCTGAAACTGACAAAACCTCGTCGTCTACACTTGCCCCCACCGCCAAGGCATGGCGAACGACGAGGTTCACATGAAGAGCATTTCAACGCTGCTGGCCGGGCTGCTGTTGACGGTGGGCCTGGCCAGCACGGACAGCGCCGCATCGGCAGAACAACCTGCGCCTATCCATTTTGGTGCCATCGGCTGGGAAAGCGGCGCCCTCACCACCGAGATCCTGCGCCTGATCGTGGAGCGCGGCTACGGCTACCGCACCGACAGCCTGCCTGGCAGCACGGTCAGCATGGAGGTGGCCCTGGCGCGCAATGACCTGCAAGTGATCGCCGAGGAATGGGCCGGGCGCAGCCCTGCCTGGGTCAAGGCTGAACAGGCCGGCCAGGTGTTCGCACTGGGCGATACAGTCAAAAATGCAGAGGAAGGTTGGTGGGTACCGGCCTATGTGATCGAGGGCGATGCCGCACGCAACCTGAAACCCGTGGCGCCTGAGCTGCACAGTGTCGAGGACCTCAAGCGTTACCCGCAGGTATTTTCTGACCCCGAATCGCCCGGTAAAGGGCGTTTTCTCAACAGCCCAAGCGGCTGGACGTCTGAAACCGTCAACAGCCAAAAGCTCAAGGCCTATGGCCTGGATGGCCTCTACAACAACTTCCGCAGTGGCTCCGGCGCC
>NZ_BCBP01000101.1:0-16481 GCF_001753955.1 Pseudomonas sp. NBRC 111139 | reverse complement strand
AAGATCGTGTACGTGCGTGGCATGGTGCATGGCAGTTGTAGTATGTCTGCAGCGCGTTCAGGGTAGAGCCTCTGCCGCTCAGTTTTTGGCGTCTAGTACCTTATTTGCTCTGCGATCAGCCGTTGACAGCCCTCCTCCCCCTTGCTAATAATCGCCCACAGTTGTACGACAACGCATAACAAAAACAACAATCAGTGGACGAACTCATGTCGACATCCATCCCGCTACACCTACGTCTGTTGCATACCCCTCTTCCCCCGGCCAGCTCGCGTAAACCTGCCAGTACGTAGCGCCCGGTTACCGCGCATTCACCCCTGGCCCTGACCGGCCCGTTATCTACCCGCCCCTGCCGCAGGCCGCTTGCGCGTGCCCGGTGGACGGGCTGCCACACCCTTAGGGAGCACAACAATAATGAAAATCTGCCACACCCTACCCTTCGCCCTGCTTGGCGCCGGGGTTATCGCCGGCCTGCCGGGCACCAGCCTGGCAGCGGGATTTGTCGAGGACAGCAAGGCCACCCTCGGGCTGCGCAACTTCTACATCAACCGCAACTTCACCAACCCCAGCAACCCACAGAGCAAGGCCGAGGAGTGGACGCAAAGCTTCATCCTCGATGCCCGCTCGGGGTTCACCGAAGGGCCAATCGGCTTCGGCGTGGATGTGCTGGGGCTGTGGTCGGTCAAACTCGACGGCGGTGGCGGTACCTATGGCACGGCGTTGCTGCCACGCCATGACGATGGCAAGCCGGCAGACGACTACGGGCGCCTGGCAGTGGCGGGCAAGGCGCGTATTTCCAAGACCGAACTGAAGATCGGTGAATGGATGCCGGTACTGCCGATTCTGCGTTCGGACGACGGGCGTTCGTTGCCACAGACGTTCCGTGGCGGGCAGGTTACCTCCAACGAAATCGCAGGGCTGACCCTGTACGGCGGCCAGTTCCGCGGCAACAGCCCGCGTAACGACGCGAGCATGGAAGACATGAGCTACGGCGGCGGTGTGTCGGACCGTTTCAACTTCGTCGGCGGCGAGTACAAGTTCAACCAGGACCGCACGCTGGTGGGGCTTTGGAATGCGGTGCTGAAGGACGTGTACCAGCAGCAATACCTGCAACTGAGCCACAGCCAGCCGGTGGGTGACTGGACCCTGGGTGCGAACCTGGGCTACTTCCATGGCGACGAGGACGGCTCCGAACGCGCCGGGCAGCTGGACAACAAGACCTACTCGGGGATGTTCTCGGCCAAGTACGGTGGCAGCACCTTCTGGGTGGGGCTGCAGAAAGTCGATGGTGATACCTGGATGCGGGTGAACGGCACCAGTGGCGGGACCTTGGCCAACGACAGTTACAACTCCAGCTTCGACAATGCCAACGAGCGTTCGTGGCAGGTGCGCCATGACTTCAACTTCGTCACCGTCGGGGTGCCAGGGCTGACCTTGATGAACCGCTACATCAGCGGGCGCGATGTGCACAGCGGGGGGGTGACCGATGGCAAGGAGTGGGTGCGTGAAACGGAGCTTGCGTATGTGATCCAGAGCGGGGCATTCAAGGATTTGAGTGTGAAATGGCGTAACTCGTCGATTCGCCGGGATTACAGCAATAACGAGTTTGATGAGAACCGGTTGATCTTCAACTACCCATTGTCGTTGCTCTGATCAAGACCTGCGGGTTTACCCGCGAATACGGTGGTGGCGGCAACGGTGAGCGGCGGGTGGAGATTGGCCAGCAGGGCCGGCCCTTTCGCGGGTGAACCCGCTCCTACGACGACCTGTGTCCAACCACCGACCTGTGTCCACCCTCGATCAGGTGTAGGAGCGGGTTTACCCGCGAATACGGTAGCGGCGGCAACGGCGAACGGCGGGTGAAAACTGGCCAGAAGGGCCGGCCCTTTCGCGGGTAAACCCGCTCCTACACAGCGGCCTGCGCCCAACCACCGACCTGTGTCCACCCTCGATCTGGTGTAGGAGCGGGTTTACCCGCGAATACGGTGGTCGCGGCAACAGTGAGCGGCGGGTGGAAATTGGCCAGCAGGGCCGGCCTCTTCGCGGGTAAACCCGCTCCTACACAGCGGCCTGCGCCCAACCACCGACCTGTGTCCACCCTCGATCTGGTGTAGGAGCGGGTTTACCCGCGAATACGGTGGCGGCGACAACGGTGAACGGCGGGTGGAGATTGGCCAGCAGGGCCGGCCCATTCGCGGGTAAACCCGCTCCTACGGGCGACCGCGCAGGCCTTTCGCATTTTCTTATCCGCGAAAAGGCCGGCAAAAGCCGCCCAAGCCTCATTGACAACACACAGAACCACCGCCAATAATCACTCAAGTCATACGACAACCTACAACAACTAACAACAAGAGCCGGCCATGACCACTACCCCCTTCAATCGCCTGCTGCTCACTGGAGCCGCAGGCGGCCTGGGCAAGGTCCTTCGCGAACGCCTGAAAGGCTACGCCGAGGTCCTGCGCCTTTCCGACATCAGCCCCATGGCGCCTGCTGCTGGCCCGCATGAGGAAGTCATCACCTGCGACCTGGCCGACAAGGCTGCGGTGCATGCACTGGTCGAAGGCGTGGACGCCATCATCCACTTCGGCGGGGTTTCTACCGAGCACGCCTTCGAAGAGATTCTCGGCCCCAATATCTGCGGCGTGTTCCACGTGTACGAGGCGGCGCGCAAGCATGGGGTCAAGCGCATCATCTTCGCCAGCTCCAACCACACCATCGGTTTCTACCGCCAGGATGAGCGCATCGACGCTCACGCGCCACGCCGTCCCGACAGCTATTACGGGCTGTCCAAGTGCTACGGCGAAGATGTGGCCAGCTTCTACTTTGACCGCTACGGCATCGAGACCGTCAGCATTCGCATCGGCTCGTCGTTCCCGCAGCCACAGAACCCGCGCATGCTCTGCACCTGGCTGAGCTATGACGACTTGGTGCAACTGATCGAACGTGGCCTATCGACGCCCGACGTTGGCCATGCCATCGTCTACGGCGCCTCCGACAATCGCACCGTGTGGTGGGACAACCGCCATGCCGCGCACCTGGGCTATGTGCCCAAGGACAGCTCGGAAGCCTTCCGCGCAGCCGTGGAGGCCCAACCGGCACCCGCCGCCGATGACCCGAGCATGGTCTACCAGGGCGGCGCTTTCGCCGTGGCCGGCCCGTTCAACTGACCCCACGCCAGGAGGCACGGCCATGAACTGCGAACTGATCGTCGACGCCCGTAACGGTACCGGCGAAAGCCCTGTGTGGCACCCCGGTGAACAGGCCCTGTACTGGGTAGACATTCCCGCTCGCCAATTGCATCGCTGGCAAGCGGCCGATGGCAAACACCAGTTCTGGCAAGGCGACGAGATGCTGGCCTGCATCGCCCGCAGCGGTCAGGGCTGGGTTGCGGGTATGGAAAGCGGCATCTTTCAGCTCCAGGCCAGGGCGGACGGCAGCCTGGACAGCCGGCTGCTCAGCAACGTGCAGCACGCCCAGGCCGGCATGCGCTTCAACGATGGCCGCTGCGACCGTCAGGGCCGCTTCTGGGCCGGGACCATGCTGCTGGACATGCAGCAAGGCGCCCATGTGGGTGCGCTGTACCGGCATGACGGCGAAGGCCACCTGCACCTGCAGCAGGACGGCATGATCGTGCCCAACGGCCTGGCGTTCAGCCCCGACGGCATGCGCATGTACCTGTCCGACTCACACCCCAACGTGCAGAAGGTGTGGGCCTTCGACTACGACACCGACAACGGCACGCCGCACAACAAGCGGCTGTTCGTCGACATGCGCGGCTACCCAGGACGCCCCGACGGCGCCGCGATCGACCAGGATGGCTGCTACTGGATCTGCGGCAACGACGCCGGGCAAGTTCACCGCTTCACCCCTGACGGGCGCCTCGACCGCTCGCTCAGCGTGCCGGTGAAAAAGCCGGCCATGTGCGCCTTTGGTGGCGCCAACCTCGACACCCTGTACGTCACCTCGATCCGCCCCGCGGGCATCGACCTCGGCGACCAGCCACTGGCTGGCGGGGTATTTGCCCTCAACCCTGGCACAAAGGGCCTGGAGGAACCTGCCTACCGGGGCTGAGCCCCACTGCCACACCCACACTTGCACGCCCGAAACCGGATAATAAAAACCACGGAGTTTCATCATGACGTTCAAACGCAAGCTGCTTCTTGCCGTACTCCCGTTCGCCTTCAGCGTGGCCATGCCCGCCTCGGCGCTGGACATCAAGTTCGCCGAAATCCACCCGGCCGGCTACCCGACCGTGGTCGCCGAGCAGAACATGGGTAAAAAGCTGGAACAGGCCAGCAATGGCGACATTACCTTCAAGATGTTCGCCGGCGGCGTGCTGGGATCGGAAAAGGAAGTGATCGAACAGGCTCAGATCGGCGCCGTGCAGATGACCCGCGTCAGCCTGGGGATCGTCGGCCCGGTAGTGCCGGATGTGAACGTGTTCAACATGCCGTTCGTGTTCCGCGACCATGAGCACATGCGCAAGATCATCGATGGCGAGATCGGCCAGGAGATCCTCGACAAGATCACCAACTCCGACTTCAACCTGGTGGCCTTGGCCTGGATGGACGGCGGCTCGCGCAGCATCTACACCAAAAAGCCGGTGCGCAGCCTGGAAGACCTCAAAGGCATGAAGATTCGCGTACAGGGCAACCCGCTGTTCATCGACATGATGAACGCCATGGGCGGCAACGGCATCGCCATGGACACCGGGGAAATCTTCAGTGCCCTGCAAACCGGCGTGATCGACGGCGCCGAGAACAACCCGCCGACCTTGCTTGAGCACAACCATTTCCAGAGCGCCAAGTACTACACCCTGACCGGCCACCTGATCCTGCCGGAGCCGGTGGTGATGTCCAAGACCACCTGGAACAAGCTCACTCCCGAGCAGCAGGTGCTGGTGAAAAAGGTCGCGCGCGAAGCACAGATGGAAGAGCGTGCGCTGTGGGACGCCAAGTCTGCCGCCAGCGAAGAGAAGCTCAAGGCCGCCGGTGTCGAGTTCATCACTGTCGATAAGAAACCGTTCTTCGAAGCCACCGCATCGGTACGCGAGAAGTACGGCGCGCCGTACGCCGACCTGATGAAGCGTATCGACGCCGTCCAGTAATACCAGCCCCTTCCAAGACGACCTCGGCAGTGCGGCCGCCGCCGCCCTGCCGCTTTGGTGATGCCTATGAAATCGCTTTTCCTGAGCGTGAACGACACGCTGTACCGCAGTTGCATCTGGATCGCGGGCCTGTCGATCCTGGCCATGACGCTGATCATCCCGTGGGGCATCTTCGCCCGCTACGTGCTGGGCACCGGCTCCAGCTGGCCAGAGCCAGTCTCTATCCTGCTGATGGTGGTATTCACCTTCGTTGGTGCCGCCGCCAGCTATCGCGCCGGGGCGCATATGGCGGTGGGGATGATTACCGACCGGTTGCCGCCGCTGCAGCGCCAGCTGGTCGCCCTGCTGGTACAACTGCTGATGATCGTGGTGTGCGTGTTCATGACCTATTACGGCACCCGGCTGTGCATCACCACCTGGAACCAGTCGCTGGCCTCGCTGCCCGGTGTGCGGGTCGGCATGACTTACGCGCCGATCCCGGTCGGCGGCGTGCTGACGCTGGTGTTCGTGCTGGAAAAACTCCTGCTGGGCGATCAGAGCAACCGCAAGGTCGTGCGCTTTGATCTGGTCGAAGAAAACGAAGGAGCTGCGTAAATGGAAGCGTTCATTCTGTTGGGCAGTTTCATCGTGCTGATTCTGATCGGCATGCCGGTAGCCTACGCCCTGGGCCTGTCGGCACTGATCGGCGCCTGGTGGATCGACATCCCGCTGCAGGCGATGATGATCCAGGTGGCCAGTGGGGTTAACAAGTTCTCGCTGCTGGCCATTCCATTCTTCGTGCTGGCCGGCGCGATCATGGCCGAAGGCGGCATGTCACGCCGGCTGGTGGCCTTTGCCGGGGTGCTGGTGGGCTTCGTGCGTGGCGGGCTGTCGCTGGTCAACATCATGGCCTCGACCTTCTTCGGTGCGATTTCCGGCTCGTCGGTAGCCGATACCGCCTCGGTGGGCTCGGTGCTGATCCCGGAGATGGAGCGCAAAGGCTACCCGCGTGAATTTTCCACCGCCGTGACCGTCAGCGGCTCGGTGCAGGCGCTGCTGACCCCGCCCAGCCACAACTCGGTGCTGTACTCGCTGGCGGCGGGCGGCACGGTGTCGATCGCCTCGCTGTTCATGGCGGGGGTGATGCCCGGCCTGCTGCTGAGCGCGGTGATGATGGGCCTGTGCCTGTTGTTCGCCAAGAAGCGCAACTACCCCAAGGGCGAAGTGATCCCGCTGCGCCAGGCGCTGAAAATTGCCGGTGAGGCGCTGTGGGGCCTGATGGCCATGGTCATCATCCTCGGCGGTATCCTGTCGGGGGTGTTCACCGCCACCGAATCGGCAGCCGTGGCGGTGGTGTGGTCGTTCTTCGTGACCATGTTCATCTACCGCGACTACAAGTGGCGCGACCTGCCCAAGCTGATGCACCGCACAGTACGGACCATCTCCATCGTGATGATCCTGATCGGCTTTGCCGCCAGCTTCGGCTACGTAATGACGCTGATGCAGATCCCGTCGAAGATCACCACGGCGTTCCTGACCCTGTCGGACAACCGCTACGTGATCCTGATGTGCATCAACTTCATGCTGATGCTGCTTGGCACGGTGATGGACATGGCGCCGCTGATCCTGATTCTTACCCCGATCCTGCTGCCGGTGATTACCGGTATCGGCGTGGACCCGGTGCACTTTGGCATGATCATGTTGGTGAACCTGGGTATCGGGCTGATCACCCCGCCGGTGGGAGCGGTGTTGTTTGTCGGCTCGGCCATCGGCAAGGTGAGTATCGAGTCGACGGTGAAGGCGCTGATGCCGTTCTACCTGGCGCTGTTCCTGGTGCTGATGGCAGTGACTTACATTCCAGCGATCTCGCTGTGGCTGCCTAGCGTGGTGCTGTAATTATGAACGGGGGCCGCTTGGCGGCCCCTGGGCTCTTGCAAATGGATCCTGCACATGGCTGTCCCCTCCTCGGCTGTACCGCTTTTCCCCCGCAAACTGGCCATCGCCTTGCTCGCCCTGCTGGCCTGTTCATTCGCCGGCAACCACATCGCCGCGCGCATCGCCTTCGATGACGGCACCGGCGTGCTGCTGGCCATCCTCTGCCGCTCTGGCATCACCTTCCTGGTACTGGCCGGGCTGCTGCTGTGGCAACGCCAGGCCCTGGCCCTGCCCGCTGGTGCGCGCCGGTGGCAGCTGCTGCTCGGCCTGCTGATTGCCACCCAGAGCCTGTGCCTGTACTCGGCGGTGGCGCGTATTCCAGTGGCTTTGGCGCTGCTGGTGGGCAACACCTTCCCGATGCTGCTGGCGCTGCTCACCTGGGCGCTGGGCGGCGCACGCCCCACGGGCCGCACCGTACTGTTCATGGGCCTGATCCTGTGCGGCCTGGTGCTGGCACTGGATGTCCCGGCACGCCTGGCCGACAGCGCTGCGGCCAACCCGCACTGGGTGCCAGGGGTCAGCCTGGCCTTCGGCGCCGCCTGTGCCTTTGCCTGCGCCTTGTGGATCACCGACCATAAACTGGCCAGCGTGCGCGGCCCCGTGCGCAGCCTGCTGACTTTGCTGATCGTGTTCTCCAGCATGCTGGTTGCAGGCGCAAGCGGCGTGATGCCGTCCGGTTTGTCACTGCCAGGCAGCAGCAGTGGCTGGGCGGCCTTGGCCAGCCTGGTAGTGCTGTATGGCTTGGCCTTCACCTTGCTGTTTGTTTGTGTGCCAAGGCTGAACATGGCGCAGAACGCCCCCGTGATGAACGTCGAACCCATCGCCACGCTACTGCTGGGCTGGGCCTTGCTCGACCAGCAACTGGGCACCCTGCAATTACTCGGCGGCGCGGTGGTGGTGTGCGGCATCGTGCTGCTCACCTACCGTCGGGCCAATTGATCGTTCATTTAAATGGAGCCTTGAATGTCTGTGACCGAACTGCACCTGCAGGACCGCCTGACCCGCCTGAGCCTGGCTCCGGAGTTGGGCGCCAGCCTGGTCAACTGGGAAGTGAAAGCGACCGGGCAAGCGCTGCTGCGCCATTCCGACCTGGCCGCACTGGAAAGTGGTACGCCACGACGCCTCGCCTGCTACCCACTGGCGCCTTGGTCCAACCGCATTGGCGAGGGTGGCTTTGCCCGACCCGAGGGGTGGCAGGCACTGGCACCCAATACCGGGCATGACCCTTACCCGATCCATGGCAGTGCCTGGCAGCAGGCCTGGCAGGTGGAGCATCACAGTGAACAGCGAGCACGGCTGACGCTAGACAGTGCTGTGCCGTTTGCTTACCGGGCCACGCTGGATGTGCATCTGCATGAGGGGTGCCTGAACCTGGACCTGCATGTAACCCATCTGGATGAGTCGGCCAACTGGTACGGGTTGGGGTTGCACCCTTACTTTCCGCGGTATCCCGATACCAAGTTGTACGCATCGGCACGCAACGTGTGGCTGGCCGAGGATGGGCGGTTGCCGTCGTACCAGGCCGAGGTGCCCGAACAATGGCGCTTCAATGCCATGGGGCGTTTACCCGAGACAGTGGTTGATCACGCCTTCAATGGCTGGCCAGGGGAGTGTGTGATCGAACAGCCCAGCGCGGGTTATCGACTGGCGTGCAGTGCCAATGGGGCCGAACACTTCTTGCTGTATTGCCCGCAGGGGCAAGGTTTTTTCTGCTTTGAACCTGTTAGCCACCCAATCAATGCGCATCACCTGCCAGGGCGACCAGGGTTGCGGTTGCTGAACCGGGGGGAGGCAATGACCCTGGGGTTCAGGATGCAGTATCGGGCGTTGTGAGCGGGCTGCCTGAAAAAGGGCCGTCACGATAGCGAACATTGTCTGGCGCCATTTCTCGACGCGCTGAACGACCTCAATCCAGCTGCTGATCGCGCAAGTCTTGCGCCAGCATGTCGATAAAGGCCCTGACCTTGGCCGAGCCGTACTTGCTTTCGCGGTGCAGCACATGAATGGGCCAGGGCGCCTCTTCGTACTCGGCCAGCAGCACCTGTAACTGCCCGCTAGCCAGTTCGTCCGCCACCTGGTACGACAGCAGCCGGGCAATCCCCAGCCCGCCGCTGGCAGCTGCGATTGCCCCGTCATTGCTGGTTACCGTCAGCCGTGGCTTCATGCGCACCAAGGTCGGCTCGTCGGTCACTCCGAAGCGCCAACCCGCCCGCGGCGACAGGTTGGTGGTGCCGATTATCGCATGCCCGGCCAGGTCCGACGGATGCTTCGGCACACCATGGCGCGCCAGGTAGTCGGGCGAGGCACACAACATGCGCCGCACCCTGCCCACCCGCAACGCCTTCAACCCGGAGTCGGGCAACGGCCCGATGCGCACGGCCACGTCCATGCCCTCCTCGACCATGTTCACCACGCGGTCGAGAAAAAACGCGGAAACGTCGACTTCCGGGTACTGCTGCAGGTAACGGACGATGCACGGCATGACGAACTTCTTGCCGAACAAAATCGGCGCGGTCACCGCCAGGTCGCCCCTGGGCGTCGCGTTGATGCCGGCAGCGGCTTCATTGGCCTCGTGGATACTGGCGAGGATGTGCCGGGTGTCTTCCAGATAGCGGCCGCCGGCCTCGGTCAGACGCACGCTGCGGGTTGTACGCAGCAACAGTTTGACCCCGAGCTGCTCTTCCAGGGCGCTGACGGCGCGGGTGACGGCGGCCGCAGAAATGTCCAGACGGCGGGCAGCCGCGGCGAAGCTTTCCAGCTCGCCGACGGCGACGAATACCTTCATCAGGTGGATCTGGTCCATGCGGGCTCCTGAGGGTAATGGGGCGTGCGGATTATCGTTCATCTGGATGCGTGGTGTTAGCTGTGCCGGCCTCTTCGCGGGCAAGCCCGCTCCTACGACTGGCTTGAATCAGACATCCAGCACCAACGCCTGCATACCCTCCTCCCCCTTCGCTGGCACAGCACAACAGATCAGCACCGACCCTGCCTCCGGCAACTCTGCCGGCGGATTCGGATAATGCACCTGGCCGCTCACCAGCCGGGTCTTGCAGGTACCACACGAACCACCCCGGCAACTGAACTCCGGTGCCAGCCCACGCGCCTCGGCCAGTTCCAGCAAGGTGCCGCTACCGGGAACCCAGCGAGCCTCCTTGGCCGACGCAGCAAAATACACCGGCACCGGTTCGTCGGCGGCAGGCGGCTGTTGCAAGATTGGCTGATCTGCGTCGGTGTGCCGCCGCAGCGTCGACGGGCCAAACGCTTCGGCGTGAATCCGCGCATCCGGCACATGCACCCCACGCAGCCCTTCGTAAAGCTGCTGGGTGAAGCTGCCCGGCCCACACAGGTAGAAATCGTAGTCGTCCAACGCCAGCGTTGCCTTGACCTGTTCGATACCCAACCGGCCGGCAAACTCGTAATCACGACCGACCTGAGCGTGCCCTTCAGGCTGGCTCAGGGCGCGGTGTATATGCAGTAGTTCGCCAGCCTGTTGCTGCAAGGTCGCCAGTTCCTGCTGGAACGGCAAGTCGGCCAGGCTGCGTGCGCCATGGAACAGATGAATGCGCCGGGCCTGCCCCGTCCTCAACTGCTGACGCAGCATGGCCAGCAACGGCGTGATGCCCACGCCCGCGCCGATCAGCACCAACGGGCGTGTGCTTTGCTGATCAAGCGTGAAGCTGCCCATCGGCGGCCGCACATTCAACACCTCGCCGGCCACAACGTGCTCATGCAAATACCGCGAAGCCGGGCCCTGGGCTTTGACGCTGATGCGCAAGAATCCATCGTCGGGGGCACTTGAAAGGCTGTAGGTGCGGATCAGCGCCGGCTCGCCATCACGCGCCACCTGCACAGGCAGATGCTGGCCAGGGGCAAAGGCCACATGGCAGCCTGCCGGTGGTTCGAGATAGAACGAGCGGATGTCGCGGCTTTCCTGCTCCACCCGCAGCACCCGCCAGGCCAGCCATTGGCGCTGTTGTTGCCGCTGCTCCAGGCGCGCATCGGCCTCGGCCCAAGTACCGGTCATCAGACTGGTCGGCGCGTATTCCTTGAAAGCCCAGCGCAGCGCAACGGCTGCCGGACGCCACACCACCTGCTCGACCTGCAGTGTCCATAACCGCTCAGCGCCTTCAAAGGCGTGGATGGCCGGGCTGTCCAGCAGCACCTCGGCACGCCCGTACAGTTGCAACACATTGCCATTATTGAAGTCGATGAACAGCAAGCCGGCCCGCGGGTTGACCACCAGGTTGCCCAAGGTGTTGAAATGCAGATTGCCAGCATAGTCGGGAATCGTGAGCCGATTGCCTTCGACCTTGATGAACCCTGGCCGGCCACCACGGTGGGAGACATCCACCGAGCGCTGGCCGTCAGCATGCTCGACATAGCTGGCCACGAAGAAGGTATCGGCCGCCTGGATCATGCTGACGGTTGAGGTATCCAGTGTTGTCGCATCGATGCGCCCGAGGGCGGGTTCGGTGACGCGGGTGTAGTCACGCAACTGGATGTACTGCGGGCAGTTGCCAAACGCCTGCTCTACGGCCACGTGCAGTTGCCCTTGGGCAGCGTGACGGATCTGCCCGTTGATGCGATTGCGCCGACGGGTGTGCAGTTCGATCCCCAGCAGGCCGACCGCCTGCCCGGCTGCCAACCCGGGGGTGGCGGGGTCATCTGCTGGCAGCGTGGTGTGGATCGTCAGCATACGAGGGTCGGGCGAGCTTACGAACCCTTCTGGCCCCTCCAGCAGCGTGGCCCAAGGCCGACCCTGGGCATCCACACTGGCGGCGACCATGAAGGGTAACTGGTGATAGAACGTTCGGTGCTGGTCGGGCATGTGGTCACGAATGACCTTTTGCCCGAACGCCTCCATGCGTTCTGCTACACCGACCTTTTCCTGCAGGGTCTTTTCACCCGTATGCCAGGGCGAGGGGCGGTGATCAGGAGATTGTTGCATGGCGGCGCTCCTCGCGATGGCGGGGTTTCAGGCGTGGGTTTGCAGCCCGATCACGGTGCGCGGCATGGGGACGAAACGCGGCAGCGCCTCGATCCGCGCCAGCCAGTTGCGCACATTGGCATAGGGCTCCAGCGACACGTTGCCTTCAGGGGCGTGAGCGATGTAGGAGTAGTTGGCAATGTCCGCAATCGTGGGTGTGCTACCCGCCAGGAATGGCGTCTTCGCCAACTCGGCATCGATCACCTTGAGCAAGGTGTGGGCACGGGAAATCACTTCGTCGGCATTGAATGAAGCCCCGAACACCGTGACCAGGCGGGCGGCGGCCGGGCCAAAGGCCAGCGGGCCGGCAGCGACTGATAACCAGCGTTGCACACGGGCGGCGGCGGCAGGTTCTTCGGGCAGCCAAGTGCCGTTGTCATACTTTTTGGCCAGGTAGACGAGGATGGCGTTGGAGTCGGCAATCACCGTGCCGTTGTCATCAATGACCGGAACCTGGCCGAACGGGTTGAGGGCGAGGAAGTCCGGCTGCTTGTGCGCGCCTTTGGCCAGGTCGACGAACACCAGCTCGGTGGGCAGGTTCAGTAGCGAGAGCATCAACTCGATGCGATGAGCATGGCCAGACTTGGGGAAGTTGTAGAGCTTGATCGGGTTCGACATGGGCTTGGCTCCTGGTCAGCGCCGGGATGGGGCTGATGGAGCACATGCTGCACTGGATCGGCTGGTAGCAGAATCAGTGCGCAGGGGAAACCATAATTTCGCAGGGCGGAATAATGGTTTCCAAACACTTGCGCTGGCGCCTGCAGGTGAGCGCTAGCCTACGATCCGATCAGTGCAGTTTTTTGAAATGTCGGTACAGCCCACGCGCAGCCTCGACCACCTGCGGCACACGGGCCTGGATATCCTCATCGCTCATCTGGTCCAGCAGCTCGAAGTTATCTTCCAACCCATGTAGCGAAATGGCCTTGAGGAGCGGGGCCTGCTCCGGTGGCAACTCGCCCCAACCGGCCACCTGGGTACCGCGCATGTAGCCGAAACACCACTCCTCCATCACGATCACAGTGCCCTGCTCGCATTCGCGTTCCTCGAACAGCGGTTCGAACTGGTCGACCTCATTGCTCAGTTCTTCTGCCACCTGGCTGGCATAACGCAGCATCAATGCCGTGTAGGCCTCCTCATGGGCGGGCTTCTTGAACTTCGGTACCTTGCCACCCGCTACCGCCGGCAGCCATTGTTCCGGCAGGACAGTGATCGGCGAACTGGCGAGTGCGACGAAAAAGCCATTGAGCTCGGCCAGGTCCAGCACCGAGTAGTCATTGCCATAGGTGATCAGCAGGTCTTCGAGGCGGTCGAGTTCTTTTTCGCTGAGTACGGGGAGCATGGGTAAGAATCCTGGGAAGCAAAAGTGTGTGCACCCTAGCACAGCAACGCCGGAAGGGCTGCCCGCGCGAACGCCCGCGCGGGCAGATGGTTCAGGGCTGCAACCAGGCCTGCAGCTCATGTTGCCGGTCGGTGCCTATCAGCAGCCACAGCAAGATGCGGCATTTGCGCGGGCAGAGTTGCCCAGCCATGTAGACGCCTTTTTTCTGCAAGTCGATTTCTGCGCCAGCAAACCCGTAGGTTGCCCGGGCTGTAGGCCCTCTCCCAGTGCGTGTAGCAACCAATACCGGCAAGGTGGGCGCCAGGTGTTCCAGCACTTCGGACCAACTGGCAGAAACATGACCAGCACCGAAACCGGCGATGACCACCCCCTCGTAACCCAATGCGGCCACAGCCTGCAGCAGCGCCGTGTCTGCGTCCAGGCAGGCTTCCAGCAGGGCAACGCGCTGGTCGGTGCGATACGGTAACGGCAACACTTCCCGTCGCCCGGGCGGATGGCGATACAACACAACACCCTCCACAACGTCGCCCAACGGGCCACATCCGGGCGACTCGAATGCCGCCATCGCCAGGCTGGCCGTCTTGCGAACCCTTGCCGCGCAGTGGACCTGATCATTCATGACCACAAGCACACCTCGCCCACGGCTGTCTTGTGCCAATGCAACCTGAGCCGCAGCCAACAAATTGGCCGGCCCATCATTGCCCGGCTGACTCGCCGAGCGCATGGCACCGGTCATCACCAATGGCGCATCGAATGGCCAGAGCAGATCCAGGAAATAGGCCGTTTCCTCAAGGCTGTCGGTCCCTTGGCTCAATACCAAAGCCTGGGCTCCGCGCTCCACCTCGCCCCGGGCCCATGCCAGCACCTCCAGCAACGTCGCGAAGCCCAGCGATGCACTGGGGAGCAGGCACAATGAAGCAACGTTCAACTGCGCCATCTCGCGCAACTGTGGAACCTGAAGCAGTTGCCGCTCACAATCCAGGCTTGGCGTCACACCATCCCCGACAGTACCCAGCCGCATACTGACCGTGCCGCCCAGAGTGGCGATCGACAGCCTGGGCAGGCTCGAATGTTCGCTCATGCTTCTCCCCCCACAATCAACCCGACTATCGGCACAATGCCAAGCGTGCAGATGGCCATCGACACCACATTGCCGATGTAGCCATGCACATAGGCCGGCAACCGCTGAGTGATCGCCACTGCCAGCGGCGGAGCCACCAGGGCACCCAGCACTGCACTGGCCACCACCACTTGCCAGCTGCCGCCATGTGTCAACACCGCGGCCGGGACGATCGACACAATCGGAATGTAGGTGGGGTACCACCCACGGGCTTTCCACTGTCCACGCCAGCATACAACCCCGACCAGGGATGCCAGGGCCTGCCCGGCCACCATCTGCATCACCAACATAGAACCGTATGACAGTGCAGCCGGGCTCAACAGGTATGCCAGCAACACACCCAGCAATAGCCCGAGGCTGGCCAGCTCATTACCAAAGAATGGGGCTTCGCTGAAGTCGGCCAGAACGCGCCGCAAAGTCCAGACCACACCGTAGTCAGGCTGATTGACAACCGGCGCCACGACGGTGGGTTCACCGCATTGGCGTACCCATGAAGGAAAGCGCTTGCACAGGATGAAGGCCACGACGCTTGCCACAGCCATGCCACTCACATTGCCCACTACCACGGGCAACTGCAGGGGATAACACAGGTAATTGACCATCAGCAGGCTGGCCGGTGTTACCAGTAGTGCCCCCAGTAGCGCCCCCGTGATCGTCACCCGCCAGCCCGCACCAAAAAGCAAGACCATGGCTGCCGGCAATGACACGAAGGCAACGAACGTTGGTTGCCAGATGCCACTGGCCAAGGTCCATCCCCACAACGCATGGCTGAGCAGCAAGCCCAAGAGCGAGCTGGTAAACACCCATGGCCATAATCCGCTGCCATAGCAAATGGCAAAGCCCTGCCAGCGGTACCCTCGCACCTGCGCCCAGTGCGCCAGGCACGCGCCCAGCAGCAAGCCCAGCGCGGGTAGTTCGTGCTTGTAGAAAGCCACTTCACTGATATCACCAACAATCCAGCGCAAGCGGCTGAGCGGCTCATCGAGCGTCGCCACCCTCTGTGCATAATCCAGCCATTGGCCATGGGCAAGGCTTGCAGCGAGAAACACCAGCAGGCAGCCGAACATCAACACAAGCCAATGCTGCTGTCGTGAGAAGAAGCGCGTGTTCATTCGCAACTCCTCAACGTGGCATAGGTGCATGCAAGCGATAGCCAAGGGTGGCATCGTAGAGGTCGGTTCGCCGGTCTCTTGGCAGGTCGTTGAGGCTGTTCCAGATCGGTGCCGAGCGTGCACTGCTCAAATCGACATCGGCATAGATAATCTCCTCGGCTTCTGCACTGCCCACCTCGCCGATCGGCCAGCCATTGGTACCGGCGATCAGCGAGCAGCCCAGGAAGCGCCCGCCCCGCTCGCTGCCGACACGGTTCGCGGCGGCGATATAAACGTTGTTGACATGCGCTGCCGTCATGGTCAGGTACGAGGCCATACAGCGCCCTGCATCATCGAACAACGGCGGCGGGGTCCATACCCAGTTGTTGAGGCTGCAGATGATGTCGGCACCTTGCGCGGCCATCACCCGTGGTACTTCCGGGAACCAGATGTCCCAGCAGATCAGCAGGCCGATACGGCCGATAGGCGTCTCGAACACCGGGAACCCCAGGTCACCAGGGGTGAACCAAAGCTTTTCCTGGTTCCACAGATGCGCTTTGCGGTAGTGCCCGAGCAGGCCTTCGGGGCCAAACAGTACAGCACTGTCGTAGAGCTTCAGCCCGTCACATTCGGCAAACCCCGCAGCCAGGTATACCTGGTACTGCTTGGCGAAGTCGGCCCAGGTTTTCAGGCAAGGGCCGTCCTGCAGCACCTGCGCATGGGAATAGGCTTCGGCACGGGAGTTGAAGGTGTAGCCCGTGTTGGCCAGTTCAGGCAGTACGATCAGGTTGGCACCTTCGCGTGCTGCGCGCCGGGCCAATGCCAGGCCTCTGCTCACGTTGCTCTCACAGTGTTCAAGACCGACCTGAGGGTCGTACTGGATGACAGCGATACGTACGGGGCTGACGGGGGAACAGGATTCAGAC
>NZ_BCBP01000100.1:0-16582 GCF_001753955.1 Pseudomonas sp. NBRC 111139 | reverse complement strand
TAGCATATTGGGATCGTCAGCAAAGCACATTCCCCTGAACTGCCATATCCGATAATTGAGCTCTATTGAGATCCGATTGTCGATGACCTAACGCAGGTTTCAAGACGCTCTTTGACAGCGTGATCCAACACTCTCAGGCATCTGTTAAAGACGTGATCAGCTCCTGGAATAACCGTAATGCTGCAGTTGCTGCCACCTACCCACTCCATCGTCTGTAAGAGAGGAGCTTCGCCATCCATTTCACCATGAATCAAATACGCGTTTTGTATGTATGGGGTTGGATAAAGGCGTCCGCTAGGAACCAATCCATATGGCAGACCGCAAAGTATGACATCACTGAATGAATGGTCGAATGCACGCATTCGGGCTACCACCTCTGCTGCGACGTAGGCGCCGTAAGAGAAGCCTGCAATGTAAATGGATCCAGTGCCTTCGCGGCTGTGGATGTACTCGACCAAATTCACTACATCCGCGATATCCTCGCACGCATTCACAGATCCATCAGGGAGCGTTTCACCCCCGCCAAGAGTTGGCCTGTAGCAGACCATCCCTTGCGAGAAAAACGACCTCATTAGTGTGAAAGGCACCTTATGGTGTGGGTCACCACCTAGAATCGGGTGGGGATGCAGAATCAGTGCTACTGCCGAGGGATCTATGGGTCGGTCGATGAGAACCGGCATTGTGTGATCCGACACAGGTATTTTCGCCAACTCAGCCACGAGCAAAGGCAACCATTACCATCAGAGTCTCCTCATCGTCGTGAGGAAACTCCATGGTCATCAGCTCATCAAGCATTTCGATAACTTTCTTGAAGAAGTTCATCTGCAGCTCCAGTCTTTACGAACAAATGAAAGCGGCCTTGATTTTCATCGAAGGCCGCTGAGTTGATCACTAAGCTTGAGCGAGCTTAGCGTCGCGGGCGTAAGCAGGAGAAGGTTCCTTATAACCGGACACTGCCCCCCAGAAGTAGATGGCCACCGAGAACGCGGCAGTGGCGCCGATTATTACACCCTGGCTGATGCCGCCGGGGCCAACAGCCCACGTCAGGACAAGCATACCGGCGTAGTAAGCGACCATCCAAAGGGATGATTTGATTTCCTGGCGGGTGATCTGATCTGCCCAACCACCTGTACGAAACAGTTTGATAGAGGCCTGTACGCAAAAAATAAGGATTTGCACACCCGCAAGCCAGGACACAACGCTCCAGCCAGTCCAGAGCACAAGCAGACTTGCCACGAAGAATGACACCGGCCCAACCCAGACCAAACCTGCAACTTTGAATGGACGGTTGAACTCCCGGTATCGCAGGGCCGCAACCGATACTGGCGCCACGGCATAACTCAAAACCAGGGCCGCTGAGACGACGCCAATCAGCTTGTCCCAAGAGGGGAACGGAAGCGTCCACACAACAGAGAGGATGAAGGTCAGCCAAAGTGCACGACGAGGAATTCCGGACTTGGGATCGACCTTAGCGAAACCCTTAAGAAGTACCGTCGAAGCCGCCCAACCGCATGCAATACGCGACGTTGAGTTCATGAAGACGTTACCGCAACCGGCAGGGGAGATGACGGCATCGATGACCACAATCGATGCCAGCCAGGCGGCACCCAAAAGCAGAGCGATATCACGGAAAGGCAGTGGCAGCTTCTCGCTGAGTCCTGACCATCCACCAGACAGCAGATTTTCCGGGATGCTGCCTAGGAAGGCCACCTGCAGGGAGATATAGATCACGGCTGCGCAAGCAATGGATAGCATCAGTGCCAGAGGAATATTGCGTTGAGGGTTCTTCACCTCGCTAGCAGCGGACACGATTGGCGTCAGTCCAAGGTAAGCAAAGACAATTCCGCCTAAGGAGACGGCATGCCCAATACCACTCAAGCCATTCGGGGCAAATCCATCTTTAGTCAAATTCTCAACATTAAAGTGCTTGAAGAGAACATAAATAACACAGACAGGAACAAGGAACTTGAAAACACTAACTACATTATTAGCCAATGCAAAGGACTTAACGCTAAAGTAATTTGCCAGCATAAAAATACAAAGAAGCACAAATTGCACCAACCAACCCATAATGGTTGGAGAACTGCCTCCATCGACTGTGAGCGAGGGAAGCCAAGCGCTTGCGTACTGCCTAGCAGCAACGACTTCAATGGCAACAACGCTAGAATAAGCAATAAGAGTGATCACGCCCATCATATAGCCTAGCATTGGCCCATGACTGATCACTGGATATTGGAGGATACCACCTGTAGCCGGAATAGCCGCTCCCAGCTCACAATACATAAGGCCAAGCATGAAAACAGCAGCAGCACCTATTACCCACGAAATTATACTCGCAGGCCCAGCCAACCCGGCAACATGCGCAGAAGCGAAAAGCCAGCCAGAGCCGAAGGTGGCACCCAGTCCAATCAAAGTTAGATCAAGTAGCGACAGATTACGCTTCATGTGACTTGAAGTTGACATACCCTTACTCCATGAAAAGCAGAGCCGATTGATCCACAGCTTTGTGAATCATGGCGAAACCAGGGCAGCAAAAAGGATCTATATAGCATGGTCGGCGCCTGCTTAATTCTTGTTTTAAATTTAATTTGACTCAAGAACACACACTCAAGCCATCCAGCAAGTCTACGCCTGGCCTACCTCAGTCGCTTGTGGGAAAGGAGCAGCTTTCATGCCGTTTTCTGCACAGCTGTCAAAAAAACTTCCTCCTTCATTATTATGCAAAATACCAAAAAGCTAAAATGCATCGAAACCGTGCAAAATCATAAATAACGCACAATCAAGGAGCTTGGTAACGACATTCACTATGCAAAATACCGCACGCTACGACCGCCTCCCCACAAGACCCGCAGCAACCACGGAATTAAAATTGTCAGTAACAAAAAATGCCAACCCGCCCCATTCGACTGCAGACCTGCCTAGAACCGATGCTGATTGAACGTAATTTTAATGAAGGTGGTAACGTGGAAAGTAGCTTAAAGGAAGCACATAGACATCAAGCACCTGCACTCGAGCACCCTAACGACACGCATATTCGCAGAGGCACGCCACAATTTATGCGAACATGTTTAGCACTGCTCGCAGGCGGATTTTCCAGCTTTGCATTACTCTACTGCGTCCAACCCATGATGCCTGCGATTTCCATGGCTTTTGGAGTAGACGCCACTCAATCTAGCTTAATACTTTCGATCTCCACAATTTTCCTTGCCCTGGGACTTTTCTTTACAGGCCCGCTCTCTGACTCCTGGGGCAGGAAAAATGTAATGGTTATTGCTTTGTTCGCAGCATCTCTATTGACTTTAGCCTCAGCAGCAACCACAAAGTGGGAGTATCTCCTGGCTATGCGTGCTGGTGTAGGCCTTGCATTGAGTGGGATAACAGCAGTAGCTATCACATATCTCTCCGAGGAAATTGATGCCAGAAACATCGGATTTGCCCTAGGTATTTACATCGGCGGCAGCGCCGTTGGTGGCATGGCAGGTCGACTGATCAGCGGCATGATGGTCGACTACGTATCGTGGCACTGGGTTATCGCTGCTATGGGAGCAGTCGTATTTGCCGCCGCCGTTATGTTCTGGAAATTCTTACCAGAATCAAAACATTTCAAAGCGAGCACTACGTCAGGCTTGAGAATTTTCACAGGATTTATACCTCACCTTAAAAATCTCAACCTTATTTACATTTATATTGCAGGTTTTCTTTTGATGGGAAGCCTGGTTACCTTTTTCAACTACATCGGCTATCACCTACTTGGCGCACCATTCAACTTATCTCAGACTATTGTCAGTCTGTTTTCCCTGATTTACCTGACAGGCACCTACAGCTCAGCGAAAATAGGCGGCATGGCCGATCGCCATGGACACGCGAAGGTTCTCAAAGGAATTATCCTTGTAGCCCTCATAGGCGTGCTTCTAACGCTCGTCGATTCACTGCCAATCACCGTGCTCGGAACTATTTTATTCACCTTTGGCTTCTTTGGCTCACACGCGACGGCCAGCAGCTGGATTGGACGCTTTGCCACCAGCGGTAAAGCTCAAGCTACCTCCCTGTATCAAATCACCTTCTACTGTGGAGCCAGTGTTGCCGGCACAGCAGGTGGAGAGTTTTGGTCGGCGCTGCACTGGCATGGCGTTGCCCTGTTCATTAGCGCAATGCTGACGGTCTGCTGGATCATCTCTTATGCTCTGGCCATAAACACGGCATCAGGAGCTCGACCTCTTTCGAACTAATCGCATAGCCTGAGAAGTGTCTTCTCTCCCACTCACCACCGGGAGAGAAGGCGCTGACGTCAAAAAGCAGCCCCCCCTATCCTCTTCAAATCCTCGATGCATAGCCGCTTAGCTCTAGGCCAGCTTCACCTACTCCGAAACCGTTGATACACCGTAGACTATTGGTCAACGCGCTCTGCTTCATCTCCCCCCCACAGCCCCTGGACAGCGCTCCATAGCACGCCATCGATAAGCGTCCCGCGAACTCACCTTCTGAACTCCAGCATTAAGGGCGATGGTGTCCGCGTATTTTAAAGCGGACGCGATCACCCGAATACGCCAGGAAGTGGCGGTGCCGATCATCAAAACACTGCATGACTGGATGTAGCCGCAGCGAGACCTGGTGCCCAACGGATCAGCCACGACCAAAGCCCTCGATTACAGCCTGAAACGCTGGGTAGCGCTGACGCGCTACTTGGACGATGGGGCGGTGCCCATCGACAACAATCAGGTTGAAAACCAGATAAGACCATGGGCTATCGGACGCTCAAACTGGTTGTTTGCAGGGTCGCTGCGCAGCGGTAAACGAGCGCCTGCAATCATGAGCCTGATCCAATCGGCACGCATGAATGGGCATGATCCGTATGCCTATCTCAAAGATGTATTGGCGCGGCTACCGACGCATCGGGCCAGTGAGATCGGGCAATTGCTACCGCAACAGTGGGTACCGGTCTGACTTATATGACGTAAGTTAGGCTACAGCTTACAATTTGGTGTCCGCCACGTCAGATGAAGCACAAGGCTGGCGAACAACGCGAAAGGCAGTCCGATTCCCAGCGATATTTTGTAAGCCAGCAGTGCTCCTGCACCACCACCCACAATAAAAGCCAGGATCAGGAAGCAGGAGTCAGCCAGCTCAGTTCCAGGCCGAATTATGAGTTTCAATAGATAATGCATGCTGAACAATCTCTTCCAGAATTTCGGTGGGATACGTTGATCACAGTATCGGGCCAAACCTAATCGCCTGGGGTTGCTGCAAGCACCGCCCTTTCAGCCTCGCTAGGAATCACCCCCGTCGTTTCAGCCAGCAGCACAGCTTGGCCGGTGCTGTTCTTCACGATGACTTCGGCTTCCGCTCGATGTCGGTCATCAATACGGACAATTGTCCATACGCAGGTCAACTCCTCCCCAACATAGACCGGCCGCTTGAACTTGAAGCTCATTGATGTAGCCAGCCAACCCAAGTGCCCGCCAATCTCGGTGATCAAAGTCGCAGTCAGGAGGCCTTGAGCGATGGTGCCGTCAAAACCTTTGGCTATAGCGTATCGGGCATCGGAGTGGACTGGGTTGTGATCATGCGATAGCGCTTCGAACTGAACGATGTCAGCCTTCGAAAAGGTGCGCTTGATCTCGAATGTGTCGCCGTCTTCAAGCCCTTCAATCGCCTTCTGGCGTATCGCGTTCATTGGATTCTCCAGCCGCGTCAAAAAGTGTGCTCAGATCCTGGGAATGACCCTGACTCGACATCCTCAGCAAAAGCTTGGGCAGCGTCATTCAAAACTTTTCGCATATCAGCGTATTGCTTGACGAATCGAGGCAACTGACCTTGCCGGAGACCTGCCATGTCCTGCCATACCAGTACTTGAGCGTCACAGCCGTTCCCCGCCCCGATTCCAACGGTGGGAATGCCAACTGCCTCGGTGATCCGGCTTGCAACCTCACCTGGCACCATCTCAATGAGCAGGCCAAACGCTCCTGCGCGCTCAAAAGCTATCCCTAAATCAATCAACCGTTGCGCGTCTGAGCCCTTGCCCTGGATACGGTAACCGCCCAGTTGATGCTCTGCCTGCGGGGTGAATCCAATATGGGCCATCACTGGAATCCCTGCGGTCACCAGCTTCTCGACCTGGGGGAGCATCTCAATCCCACCTTCGAGCTTAACGGCGTGCGCGCCACCTTCTTTCATAAAGCGCACGGCTGTATGGAAGCATTGCTCAGGTGACCCCTGGTACGAACCAAAAGGCAGATCGGCAATGATCAATGCGCGCTTGGTAACCCGCGAGACCGTGCTGACTAAGGGCAACATTTCGTCAACGGTTACTGCCAGGGTCGAGTCATAGCCGAAGACGTTGTTACCGGCTGAATCACCGACCAGGAGCACAGGAATTCCTGCCTCTTCAAATATGGTTGCGGTGTACATGTCATAAGCGGTCAACATGGCCCATTTCTGGCCCCGCGCTTTCATTTGGTGTAGATGAGGGATTCTTACCCGCCCACGATATTGGCTAGCGTACGGTGCTGTGGTCTGTTCAGACATTGGTTTACCTTCGATTAAGCGGTCAGACGCTCAGCCGCGAGGACGACAGCGATGACAATCATTGCGGCCCCTGAGATGCGGCTGACATTGAGTGCTGCACCTGGTCGAGAAGTCAGTACTGCGCGGGCGCTATATCCCACGGCCAGATAAACGACTCCGCAACTGAAAGCATGAATGAGCCCTAGCGCAATGATCTGAGCTGCAACCGGCCAGGCGGCAGACGAATCGGTGAACTGAGGCAGCAAAGCCAGGAACAGCAGCAGCACTTTTGGGTTCAGGCCGCTCACACAGAGTCCCTTGAATGCCCAGGTGATCCAGCCTCCGTCATCTGCGGCGTCCCCTTGAGTGGGCTTCGAGGGCTTGAGCAGCATGTTAAAGCCGAGCCATAAGAGGTAAGCGGCCCCCATCAGCGTAAGCGTCAACAGCGCATAAGGGATTTTCACCAGCAGGCCACCCACACCCGCCGCTACGATCAATGTGGCGAGAACATGGCCTGAGAGCATGCCCAATACCGCAGGCGCGACGTTATGGCCTCGCAAACCCGCTGAAATGGCGTAAGCCCAATCAGCCCCAGGCGTGATAACAAACAGAAACGAAACGGCCCAGAAGGCCATCATCAAAGAAGCGCTCACGATCAATCTTTCCTCTTGCTCATCGTCACCAGTACGGCACCTTTGGCCCTGGCGGAAACGGAGAGAGAAGGATAAAGAAAGCCGCATGGTATTATCTTGCGTAGTTACTCGCAGGCCCCAGTTACAGTAGAAGGTTTATCGAAATGGATCGGATCGATAGGAAGATTCTTGCGGAGCTACAAGAAGATGGCCGCCAGTCACTCACGGACTTGGCCGAGCGCGTTGGGCTGAGCTTGTCCCCTTGCCATCGGCGAGTTCGAGCTTTAGAGGAGGCTGGAGTGATCAAGGGATATCGCGCCCACCTCTCTGCCCCCGAGCTAGGGCTCAATTTCTCTTCATTGGTGTTCGTGACGTTACGGGAAGGACATCAGCAGGCCGTAGCAGACTTCGAAAAAGCCTTACCAAACGTCCCGTACATCGTCCAAGCGCAACGACTGTTTGGTGATCCGGACTACCTGCTAATGGTGGTAACCGCAGACCTTCCGGCGTTTCAGAAGCTCTATGACGAGGAGCTATCGAGGCTGCCAAATGTACAGCGGCTAACCTCGACCTTAGTAATGAAACACGTCATCACAGATCGCCCACTGCCATTGGAATGAGCGCCACGAATCCGGTTGTATCAACCCGACTTCAGCGGACGCTTACCGCCATCGAGCATCTGTTGGTAGCTCTGCCGAGACCACTCTCAACCTTGGGTTTCGATGATTAGGTCGGAGATCACTCCCCTGGCCTGATCTGAGATTGCGTAACACTTCGCCATCACAGAATCACTTTTCGCCGATAGCAGGTGATTCGAGAAAGTCTCAGCACAGGAAGCGTGGCGATTGCGCTGCTCAGGGTTGCGGAAAGGGGGCATAGCTCTCCAACCCAACCCGCTTTGAGGCACAGGCCGCCCCCCTCCCCTGCAGCACTTATTTTGGGCAAAAAAAGAGGCAGCCAAGGCCGCCCCAAACTCAGGTATTTGTTACAAAGAGGGGTCACGCAACAGTGACTCAGTAGACTACCGCCTCGACAATCGGCGTGTTCTTGGCGATACGGCTGTATCCCAGTTCACTCAGGTCGATGGACTTGTACTTACCGTGAACAATGCATTCAGCAATCCCGCGACCTGTTGCCGGGGAATGCATTACCCCATGGCCAGAGAACCCAGTTGCGAAGAGGAAGTTGGTGATCTCAGGATGAGGGCCCACCACACCATTGTGGTCTAGTAGGTTCATTTCGTAGTGGCCGGCCCACGCACGTTGGATGCGAACCTGCTCCAACAGAGGCACACGATGGGCCAACAGATGCCAGATGAACTCCTCGAAGAGATAGTGATCTGGTTCGTAATCGCCTTCAGCGTGAGGATCGCGTGCCATCTCTGGTGCGATACCGCAGATAAACCCATCACCCTCTGGGCGGATCCACGCACCCGAGTTATCGAAGAGCATTGGGAAATTCTCAGAGGGCACTGGAGCCTTGATGTGGAAGATAGTGCGCTTGCGAGGCTCAACCGGAAGATCGATACCCGCCAATGCCGCAATCTTACCACCTGCAGCACCGGCAGAGTTAACACACCAATCGCAGGGCAGCACGGTACCGTCTTTCAACTCAACCGCCGAAATACGCCCAGCTTCCTGGCGGAGCTTGACTACATCACCATTGATGTATTCGACCCCGAGATTTTTCGCTTCCTTACGTACCAGCTGCATCAGCGCCCAAGCGTCGAACCAGCCCTCATTTTTTACCCCGTAGGTCGCAATGCCAACATCTTCAACATTCAACCAGTCATAACGCTCTTTAGCCTGGGCAGGCGTCAAAATGTCGATATTGGCACCATATTCACGCTGAATGAGTGCATTCTCACGTTGAACGGGAGCATGTTCCGCCGAGCCGATCATTAGATAACCGCGCTCTTCAAAACCGATATCTGCGTCAGGCCCAAACCACTCCTTGATGTTTCGGAACATATCAGCACCGAACAGGCTCATGCTGATATTGAAATGGCACCCAAACTGGGTACGAATGGAAGCGGCAGAAAGCGCAGTTGAAGAGAATTGGTAAGAGGAGTCGCGTTCGATTACCTGAATCTTTCCTTCAAAACCTTCCTTACGCAAAAAATACGCAACGAAGCTGCCGATGATCGCCCCACCAATAATTACAACCGAACCGGATTCACTCATAGCATTAACCCCAAGATCTAGCGCGCCCGTCGCAATATGACCGGCGATGAATTTGGTGAAAGCGTCACAGGGGCGCCTGAGAGCCTTCCGCTCTCCCGCTCTTGCCCGCCACCCAGTAATCCTGAAACACAATCAGCTTCCTGTCTTGTGCGCAAGGCAGATTTTTATGCGGTTTTTTGCACAATCGAATACCTCATCACTGATTACAGGCGCCAGGAGATCTGGTAGAGTCCTACAGCATCTGGGTTCGCTTGAGGAACGGAAAATGACCACCGGAGCGCAGCTTCTCCACTTGTTCGATAGAGACTTTAACCTACTCGACAAAATTTTTGACTGCATGCCCGATGTCATGTTTTACGTTAAAGACACCGAGGGCCGCTATGTGGTGGTCAACCAGACGCTTGTTCGCCATAGCGGCAAACGGCATAAATCAGAGGTCATAGGTTTGACCGCTGACGAATTATTTCCCATCACCAGCTCTAGCATCATCGCACAAGATCTGAGCGTCATTCACACAGGCACGGACATCGTTGATACCCTGCGCCTATTCCGCTCTGCCGACGGGCACAAACAATGGTGCTTGAGTTCGAAATATGGTCTTTTCGATGACAACATGAAGCCTAGCGGACTTGCTGGCATTTCACGAATTCTGTCTCGACCCGATGAAAAACACTTGGGCTACAAGCGACTAATGGACTTCTCAAGATTGGTCAAGGAGAACTTGGGACAGCCGATTCTGATATCAGACATCGCAAAGGAAGTTGACCTTTCAATGGATACACTGCAGAGATTGACTCGCGAAGTCTTTCAGTTAACGCCCAAGCAAATATTAATGAAAGCCAGAATTGAAAAAGCTTGCGAAATGTTAGAAAACTCAGAAGCCAGCATTACGGAAATCGCGACCGAATGCGGCTATTCTGACCATAGCGCATTCAGTCGACAATTTAAAGCTGCCTTACACTGCACACCCCAGCAGTTTCGTGGGACTACACGGAAGAATGCAGCGAAGGCAAACTCGATATCACCGCTTTGACAAATACTGCTCACAGGCAGCAATCAGAATGCAGTTAGCAATGACTAATGATGCATCCGAGATATTGTTGAGCGGCACTGACGACGGAGCGATACGAAGATGTCTGTCCTCAGGATCTTTGCCATAAGGGAAAGCTGCACCAGCAGGCGTCAGTTGAACGCCTGCTTCTTTGGCCAGCGCGACCACTCTGGCAGCAGTGTTGGGAGCGCAGTTGACACTAATAAAGTAACCTCCTTTGGGTGAAGACCACTCTGCCACCCCCCAAGCACCCAGCTCTCTTTCGAAGACTTCGTGAACAGCCTGGAACCTCGGAGCAAGAATCGCTCTGTGCTTATCCATCAGTACTGGCAAGCCACCAATAGCATTTAAAAACGTGACGTGCCGCAACTGATTGAGTTTGTCTGGCCCAACACTGCGCACGGAAGCATGTTTGAGCCACCACTCCACATTCGCCTTTGAACCACCGAACAGAGCAAGCCCCGCCCCGGCAAAAGTCATCTTCGAGGTTGAGGAGAACAGCAAGGCTCTGTTCGGGTTACCGCTCTCTACGCACAACTGCGAGATGTTAGCGATCTCAATCCGCTGTGCCGTCAAATGATGCTCACAGTAGGCGTTATCCCAGTAGACACGGAAGTCGGGGGCAGCAACAGGCATCGATGCCAGCGCTTCAACAACCGCCTGGCTGTACACAGCCCCTGTTGGATTGCTGTACTTGGGCACGCACCAGATGCCTTTGACCTTCGGATCAGCAACGAGAACTCGCACTACATCAATATCTGGGCCATCGTCGTTGAGCGGCACGGGGATAAGCTCGATCCCGTAGACCTCACAGATTTTGAAGTGCCTATCGTAACCAGGGGTGGGGCAGAGGAACGCCACCTTTTCCTCTTTGCACCACGGCTTAGGAGAATCGGGGTTGCCGAAGTTCCAAGAGTAGGCGATGCAGTCATGCATCATAGCCAGGCTGGAGTTGCCATCAACCACAACCTGCTCTGACGGGACGCCGAGTAATGGGGCGAAGAGCTCTCGAGCTTCTTTGATGCCCTGCTGCCCCATGTAGTTTCGGCAGTCAGTACCATCCTGGTTTTTATACCCGACATGATCAAACAACCCGTTCGACAGATCTAATTGCTCGGCACTCGGAACACCACGAGCCATATTTATATTAAATGGCTTCTCCAAGTAGACGCTATGGCTTTCCAATGCCTGGGCGTGCAACTCGTTAATCCGGCCCGCACTATGCCCACTAAAGAGACTCATTAGATGACCTCGCAATCTCGACTAGCTAATTAATATTTTTTTTACTACCGCACGCCTAGCATTCGCTTAGACAGCTCGATCAGCCAGCGCTCAGATGCCTCTGAACCGCTCGACTGCAACATTTGACCTGCCTGACCATCTGAGAGCATCGACAGAAGCACAAAAGCCATAGCCTCGCTGTCAGGGACATTGAACACACCCTGCCTCATCCCCTTCGCGATAATGTCAATCAAGAATTGGTTGTAGGCGACCTCGAGCTCTTGGATGCGTTCAAGCCTGGCCTTATCAAGGTGCTTCATTTCGGATCGGAGCAGAGGTGTGTCCAGCGGATGCAATCTCACATATGAAATATGGAAGGCCAGAAAACCCTCAAGCTCATGGATGATTGAGCCTGAGGGTTTTCGACGTCGCTTCCATGCGCTCAGCCTCTGACCAAGCAAACCATCCAACACTTCCTCCAATACATCCTGTTTACTGGAAAAATGGTAATAGAGACTGCCCGGCTGCAAGCCGACTTTGCCGCTCAAACTTCGCATGGACATAGCACCAAAACCCTGGCTGGCCAACATTTCGTATGCCGCCTGAACAATGTTGATGCCTACATCTACGCCAGAAACCTGAGCCAAGCAAGCAGTGCTCATATCACCGTTACTCCAAATCAATAATCAGCTGTGCGAAGCCGACTACATCACCGTCAGCTACCTTGACCGAAGAAATAACACCAGAATGAGCAGCACAAATTTCTGTGAGCACATCCCCGTATTCAAGCCAACCGATCACATCACCGGCCGCAACTTGTTGGCCTTGCGCAATCACCAGGTTCTCACGCTGAGGATGCTGCAATCGCACTACGCCCATGCCAGGAGAAAGCACGTCAGCCTTAGAAACGGGAGCAGGCTGCGGAGCCTCACTTTCTGATGGAGTAGGCGCAGCAATGGTCGGAGTAGCTGTCAGAGACAGGCACGCGCCATCTTCTTCAAACTCTAAAAAACTGATGCCTCGGCGCTCAACCAGCTGGGCGAACTTCTCAATATCGGTAAGGTTCATTTATCCTCTCCCAGCGAGGTAGGTTTCGAGATGATGGATATCAAATCCCCCCGCCACGAAGGACGACTCCCCCATAAGCTCCTGGTGCAGAGGAATATTTGACTTAATGCCATCCAGCGTTGCATCAGCCAGAGCACCGCGCATGCGCCGGATCGCTTCTTCACGGGTAGCGCCGTGCGTAAGGAACTTGGCCACCAACGAGTCGTAGTGCGGAGGAACCACATAGCCACTGTAGAGGTGGCTATCTACCCTGATTCCCGGGCCGCTTGGAGATACCCATTGAGTAACTTTGCCTGGGGCGGGATGGAATGAATAAGGATCCTCAGCGTTGATCCTGCATTCGATAGCATGGCCTTGGAGTTTGATGTCCTTTTGCCCGAAGCTCAGTGGAGCGCCAGCTGCAATCCTGAATTGCTCGGCAACGATATCCACACCAGTCACGAGCTCTGTCACGGGGTGCTCAACCTGAACACGGGTATTCATTTCAATGAAGAAGAACTCGCCGTCCTCGTACAAGAATTCAAATGTTCCAGCACCTTGATAACCAATGCGCTTGCAGGCTTCCGCGCATCGCTCACCAACAATGCTCAGTTCTTCCCGATCAATCCCGATCGCAGGTGCCTCCTCGATGATTTTTTGGTGACGGCGCTGCATCGAGCAATCACGCTCACCCAGCCATACCGCATTGCCATGAGCGTCAGCCAACACCTGAATTTCGATATGACGAGGGTGTTCCAGGAAACGCTCCAGGTAAACCTCTGGGTTACCGAAAGCTCTTCCTGCCTCCTCTTTAGTCATAGCCACTGCTTCAAGGAGCTCGTTGGAATGCCGCACAATGCGCATCCCTCGCCCGCCACCGCCGCCCGACGCCTTGACAATGAGCGGGTAACCGCAACGATCCGCGATGGCATGAATCTCGTCAGCAGAGTCAGGCAGAGCACCAGGCGAGCCAGGAACGCAAGGCACACCTGCAGCGATCATGGCCTGCTTAGCCGATACCTTATCCCCCATCAGACGGATCGCATCAGCACTTGGGCCAATAAAAATCCTGCCGGATTTTGTCACTGCCTCAGCGAAATTGGCATTCTCCGCAAGGAAGCCATAACCAGGATGGATGGCTTGGGCACCGGTCAAGTCGGCAGCCTGAAGCAGCCGCTCAATAGACAAATAGCTGTCTTTCGACTGTGCGGGGCCAATGCAGATCTTTTGATCGGCCAAAGCTACATGCCTGAGATCAGCGTCCGCAGTGGAGTGTACGGCGATGGTACGAATCCCCAAGTCGCGAGCCGCACGCATGATACGCAATGCAATCTCGCCACGGTTGGCAATAAGTACACTACTAAAGGACGTCGACATGATCAGCATTCCTCAATAACAAAAAGTGGAGTGCCTTGGTCGACAGATGCACCATCTTCCACCAGGATAGATACAACTTTCCCCTCACGATCAGCTTCCAGAGGGTTCAGCATCTTCATAGCCTCTACAATTCCGAGGGTTTGCCCTTCCGTAACTTGATCGCCGACAGAAACGAAAGGAGCTTTGTCGGGAGCAGGAGAGCGATAGAAAATCCCAACCAGCGACGACTTTACCGTGTAACCTTTAGGCGCAGGCGCGTCGGCTTGAGGTTTTGCAACAGCCACCGGCGCTTGAGCTGCAGCGGTAGGTGCAGCGTTACTCGTCGCAGCTTGAGCGACCGCGCTTTTCAGGCGAAACTGAACTCGTTTCCCGCCTTCCGAATATTGCAATTCATCAATATTGGACTCTTGTGCAATATCGATTAGCCGATCAATGAAGTCAGTATTCATAACTTATTCCGATTAAGGTGGTGGACTCTATTACCAAGCTCCGATGGTAATTCCATCTTCTTGAAGCCTTTTCCGCACAGCCGCCGCCACCTTGACTGCACTCGGGGTATCGCTATGAACACAAATGGAATCGATCGGACAAGGGATCGACATTCCGTCAATTGTCTCAATGGCTTGAGCCCGCACCATTCTCACAACCCTGAGTGCTGCCTCTTCTGGATCATGAATAACCGCACCTGGTGTGCCCCGTGCAACCAAACGCCCCATGGCATCGTATGCACGGTCTGCGAAAATTTCTGATTTAACCTGCAAGCCCATTTCAGCGGCGATTCGCGACTGCTCGCCCAAGGCAATTACCAGGCAAGTCAACGACGGATCTACAGCCCTCACTGCGCGGGATACCGCCGTAGCGACTTCCCGGCTGGTCTGCGTGAGATTGCCCAATGCACCATGTGCTTTCACATGAGTGAGCTTATGGCCGGCGTAAGCAGCCAAAGCTTGGGCCGCCCCGATTTGATAGGCAACGATCCTTTCGATTTCTGGCCCGGTATAAGGCATAACCCGGCGTCCAAAGCCCCAAAGGTCGGGAAATGCTGGATGAGCTCCAACTGCCACACCTTTCTTCTTCGCTGACGCAAAAGTGCGAGCCATGATTTCAGGGTCACCCGCGTGGAAACCGCACGCGACATTCGCTGTACTGACAATATCCAGGATGGCTTCGTCGTCACCCATATTCCAGGTACCGAACCCCTCACCCATGTCGGAGTTCAAGTCAACACGCAGTGTCTTCTCAGTCATTATTAAATCACTCAATTACACTTAGCGAGAATGCCCAAGTTGCACTCAATTTTTGAGATCCACCCTTCCAGGCGCCGCTCTTCAGCAAGTGCTTCTTGTTCTGTAACTATTTTGAACTGAACCTTGCCTCCGATAGGAAGCTGTCCAAACCGCCACAAGTCAGCGTCAATGACATGCGCGACTTTCGGGTATCCACCACACGTGTTCGCGTCGGCGAGCTGTACAATGGGCTGACCGGAAGGAGGAACTTGGATTGTTCCAGGCAATATGCCGTGCGAGAGCATTTCCAGAGGCTGCTCAAGGCTAAGCTCAGAACCTTTCAATCGCATTCCCATACGATTGGAGTCAGGCGACACAAGCCACTCTTCGCCGAGGAATGTCGCTTGCGAGTCCTTAGTGAAGGCCCCATGCTCCGCGCCTGCCACTACCCTAATCGCTGTGGCTTCGTTCCTACCTGGCATCGCAATCGGGAAATAAATACCCTGATCCCTGGGCTCAGGGTGCGCTACAGAAGAAAGCTGCAACCTGTCACCACGGCCAAGACCACGCCCTTCAATCCCCCCGAACCCTGTTTTCAGGTCGGTGGAGCGAGAACCGATCGCCAGAGGGACATCTATGCCTCCAGCAAATGAAATGTAGGCACGGGCTCCCCGAGTCGGCGGATTTAGCTTAAGGGTCTCCCCCGCCTTCGCGTGCACTGCCCACATTGGGGAAAGTGCCCTGTCGTCGAGAGTTGCCCTGCAGTCAGCCCCAGTGATTGAGAGCCAAACGTCCTCTTCAACACGCAAGCGAAAAGGGAACAGGACAATTTCCAAAGAAGCGGTGTTTTCAGGATTGCCGAGAAGTAGATTTCCGAGACGTAAAGCAAGACGATCCATCGCTCCGCCAGAGCTAATACCCAACGCCAACAGCCCAGGACGACCAAGGTCTTGGACTGTGTTGCCCGCTCCTGTTGTCAGAATCTCGATCATCTTAGAACCTCAAGAACCTTGAATCGGATGATGTCTCCTGGACGCAACAGGACTGCAGGGGAGCGATTGGAATCGAAAAGCTCCAACTCGGTGTGTCCAATGATGTGCCAGCCAGAAGGTGCAGCACACGGCATGATCCCAGCTTGGGCTCCGCCAACAATGACGGCACCACGCTCAAGCCTCATCCTGGGGACTGCTCGCCTAGGGACTGCTATCGCAGGATCGAGCCCGCTTAGGTATGGGAAACCTGGCATCGCGCCAATGCAGGCGACGCTGTAAGTACCATTGGCATGACGATCAACGAACTCATTAGTGGAAATAGAAAGCTGCTCACAGATTTCACTTAGGG
>NZ_BCBP01000099.1:0-16784 GCF_001753955.1 Pseudomonas sp. NBRC 111139 | reverse complement strand
GGGGCCGCTAAGCGGCCCCATCGATATCTGCTGCGAAGCTGATCACTCGGGGTCCAGTGCCCGCCCGGTCATTCCGCAAATTCCCCAGTCCCCACACCCTCGCCACGGCTTTCGTAGCATTTCAATGTGACCAATGAGTCAAAACGCTCATCTTCCCTGTATTCTATGCAGCAGCTGTTGCAGCATTTTGTTACCGGTGCGCAGGCGAGCCCTGGCTACAACCCCTGGCGGTGGCCGCTCCGGTATTTGGCGCCCTCAATTCATCGAGTGGTGGTCTTTGGCTGTTTTCATTGGGAAGCCAGAATGATTGGCATCAAAAGCATTGCGAGTTACGTGCCCACCGCTGGCCTGGACAACTACGTTCAGGGTGCGAAGTTCGGCAAGGACGAAGAGTTCATGTTCGGCAAGATCGGTGCGTCGTTCTTGCCGCGCAAGGCCGAAGAGCAAGAAACCTCCGACTTGTGCGTAGAGGCCGCCCAGGCACTGTTCGCCAGCAACCCCGACCTTGATCCGCAATCGATCGATGCGTTGATCGTGGTCACCCAGAACGGCGACGAAGAAGGCCTGCCGCACACCGCAGCCATCGTCCAGAGCAAACTTGGCCTGTCTACCCGCGTGGCGGCGTTCGACGTGTCGCTGGGCTGCTCCGGCTATGTGTATGGCCTGTATGCGATCAAAGGCTTCATGGAAGCGGCAGGCCTGAAGAACGGCCTGCTGATCACCGCCGACCCGTATTCGAAGATCGTCGACCCGGAAGATCGCAACACCACCATGCTGTTCGGCGACGCCGCCACCGCTACCTGGATGGGTGAAAACGCGGTGTGGAACCTGGGCCAGGCGCGTTTCGGCACTGATGGTTCCGGTGCCGAGCACCTGAAAGTCAGCGACGGCAAGTTCTTCATGAACGGCCGCCAGGTATTCAACTTCGCCCTGATCAAAGTGCCAGCGCACCTGCACGAGCTGCTGGACGCCAGCGGCCTGAAGTCGTCGGATATCGACGCCTTCTGCATCCACCAGGGCAGTGCGGCGATTGTCGACGCCGTGGCGCGACGCTTTGAAGAGCAACACCCGGAGAAGTTCGTCAAGGACATGCTGGAAACCGGCAATACGGTGTCCTCCAGTGTTCCGCTGCTGCTGCAGAAGCACATGCTCGATGGCAGCTGGAAGCGCGTGGCGATCAGTGGCTTTGGCGTGGGCCTGTCGTGGGGCTCGGCCATCCTGTACCGCGACTGATCCCAGTCAGCCCCTAAAAGCGCCCGGCGGCCACCGCCCGGCGCTTTTTTTCTGCCGAAAATAAACTTCTGCCTGACGCAGCCCGTCGTAGGAGCGGGTTCACCCGCGAAGAAGGCAGCTCGGTCTATGGCACCGGCTTCGCCGGTGTTCGCGGGTGAACCCGCTCCTACAGACGGGATGAGGCATTCAGCCCCAGTTCGGACAGTTTTTGACGCCAATAAACCGCCCTTAACCCCTTGATTTCTCAGGGCTGGCCCCATGCCAGTATTTTTTTTTTGAAAAAACCCTCAAGCAACCCGCGCACCCGACGATAACCATTACGAAGGTTCTCTAGGCCAATCCGGCGGTTGCCAAGGCCGGAAGCCGCAGTACCCATCCAACGAGGATTTCGTCATGGCTTTAACTGTAAACACCAACATTGCGTCGATCACCACCCAGGGCAACCTGACCAAGGCGAGCAACGCTCAGACCACTTCGATGCAGCGTCTGTCCTCGGGTCTGCGCATCAACAGCGCTAAAGACGACGCTGCCGGCCTGCAGATCGCCAACCGTCTGACCAGCCAGATCAATGGCCTGGGCCAGGCTGTGAAGAACGCCAACGACGGCATCTCGATCGCCCAGACCGCTGAAGGTGCAATGCAGGCCTCGACCGACATCCTGCAGAAAATGCGTACCCTGGCCCTGTCCTCGGCTACTGGCTCGCTGAGCGCCGACGACCGTAAGTCGAACAACGACGAATACCAGGCTCTGACCGCTGAGCTGAACCGTATTTCCACCACCACCACCTTCGGTGGCCAGAAACTGCTGGACGGTTCGTACGGCACCAAGGCCATCCAAGTCGGCGCCAACGCCAACGAAACCATCAACCTGTCGCTGGATAACGTTGCGGCTAGCAACATTGGTTCTCAGCAGATCAAGAGCACTGCGATCACCCCAAGCGCGACCGGCCTGACTGCTGGCAGCATGACAGTTACGGGTAACGGCGAGAGCAAGACTGTTACTTACGCCGCAGGTGCTTCGGCCAAGACCATCGCGGCTGACTTGAATGGTTCGATTGGTGGCTTGACCGCCACCGCTAGCACTGAAGTCAAGCTGGATGTTAGCGCCGCTACTCCTTCTAACTTCAAACTGGCTGTTGGCAGCAGCGGTACTGTCGACTTCGTTGGCGTAACTGATTTGGCAAGCCTGGCCGACCAGTTGAAATCCAACGCTGCCAAACTGGGTATCAGTGTTAACTATGATGAAGTGAACAAGAGCCTGAGTGTCAAATCGGACACTGGTGAAAACCTGAGCTTCTCTGGTGCTGACGCCAACGCTGTAACAAATATCATGATTGGTGCCAAAGACGGCTCTGGCAACTTTGCTACTCCCGCAGCCCTTGGCGCTGCTGCCATCGTGGTGAATGGCCAGATCTCTCTGGACTCGGCTAAAGGCTACTCGCTGAGCGACGCTGGTACCGGTGTAACCGCCCTGTTCGGTAGCGCCACTGTTTCGTCGGCCAAGACCACTATCGCTGAAACCAATGTCACCGATGCTACCAAGGCCCAGAACGCTCTGGCTGTTATCGACAAAGCGATCGGCTCCATCGACAGCGTCCGTTCGGGCCTGGGTGCTACCCAGAACCGTCTGCAAACCACCGTCGACAACCTGCAGAACATCCAGAAGAACTCCACCGCTGCCCGCTCCACCGTGCAGGACGTGGACTTTGCTTCGGAAACTGCCGAGCTGACCAAGCAGCAGACTCTGCAGCAGGCTTCGACTGCGATCCTGTCGCAGGCTAACCAGCTGCCATCGTCGGTCCTGAAACTGCTTCAGTAATTCAGGCGCTTGAGTGAAGGGTGAAAGGGTGCGTTTACGTGCCCTTTCACCCTTTTTGACATGAGGAGTTCGAAACATGGACATGAGTGTCAAGCTGAACCAGGTGTATCCAACCGTGTTACCCCAGGTGCCAGGAGCTGATCGCGAGCGGGACCCGGCTATGCCTGCCAGGGTGCAGGAAGCCGCTGCATCCGATAATCAGCCGCACTCGCGCGAGGACCTGGAAAAAGCGGTTGGCGAAATTCGTGATTTCGTCCAGTCGAGCCAGCGCCAGCTGGACTTTTCCATTGATGATTCCACGGGCCGGATTGTAGTCAAGGTGATTGCTACCCAGTCCGGTGAGGTAATCCGGCAACTTCCCTCGGAAGCTGCGCTGAAATTGGCGCAGAGCCTCAGTGAAGCCAGCAGCTTGCTGTTCGACGGTCAGGCATAGGCTGGCATGATTTTTGTTGCTGTCGACTATTTGATGGATTTATCCGCCAAGGATCCGGCAGCTACTGAACAAGGAGAGCAATGATGGCAGGTACAACAGTCAGCGGTATTGGCTCGGGCATCGATACCCAGGCGATCGTCGAATCCCTGGTGGCCGCGCAGAAGGCGCCGAAACAGGCGCAGATCAATACCCAAACGCTGAAGGCAACCACCACGTTGTCCTCTATCGGCAAGATCCAGGCCGCCCTCGATGCGTTTCGCGGCGCCTTGACCAATATGACCGATTCCAACAGCTTCGGTGGCCTGAGCCTGAAGTCTTCGGATGAAAAGGTCGCGACCGTCACCATGGGGACTGGGGCTGCGAATGGCACCTTCAAGCTGATCGTCGACAAGCTGGCGACTGCATCAAAAGTTTCGACCAAAGTGTATGCAGATGGCGCGGGATCGGTGGTCAATAGCGGCAGTACGCCAACTACGCTGACCATCCGTCAGGGCGGCAAGGACTTCGATCTCAGTGTTCCCGCCGGCGCCACATTGCAGCAGGTACGCGACAGCATCAATAGCCAGTTCGGCGTGGCGGGACTTAGTGCCAACGTGCTGACGGATGCCAATGGTTCTCGCCTGATCGTCACCTCGACCAAAATGGGTGAAGGCTCCGACATTACCCTTTCGGGCAATTCGGGCATCGATACTGATTATACCGTTGTCGATGAGCCGACGGACGCCGAGTACACCCTGGACGGCATTGCCATGAAGTCCAAGTCCAATGACATTACCGATGCTGTCAGTGGTCTCAATATTAAGCTGGTGGGTGTTTCACCGATCAACGCTACCAGTAGCGAGCCTACGGCGACCATCCTCTCCCTGACAACAAGTCCCACAACTTTGAAGTCGGGCCTCAAAGGTTTCATCGATACCTATAACGCATTGTTGACGGTGATGAACGCCGAAACCAAAGTGACCAAGAATGCTGATGGCACCATGACGGCTGCGGCGCTGACGGGTGATGCCACCATGCGCACGTTGATGACCTCCATTCGTGAGGAGCTCAATGCGGTAGCGGGTAACGGTACCTTGAAATCGCTCGCTGCCTTTGGTGTCACTTCGGCCCAGGATGGCGGTGCGCTTAGCCTGGACGACAAGAAGTGGGAAAAGGTTGCCTCCACCAACGCGGCAGACCTGACCAGTATTTTCAATGGTAAGGATGGCTTGCTGGCACGCCTGCAAAAAGTCACTGATCCATTCGCCAAGGCCGCAACCGGCACCCTTGCCGAGCGCTCCAAGGTCCTGAGCGAAAGCCTGACCAAGCTCAAAACCGAGCAGGATACTCTGGATGCCCGCATGGAAGCCCTGCAGAAGAGCCTGCAGGACAAGTACAACAACATGGATACCCTGGTCACCCAGCTGCGTCAGCAGCAGAACTCAGTGCTGAGCACCCTCAACGCACTGAACAAGGCGAACAGCGAAGATTAATCCGTGATCCTTGCATGAAGTCCGTGCAAGATGCCGGGCTTCATGTCATCGGTCGGTAAAGTTTTTCGCCACCTGCCCGATACAAGGAATATCTCCCCCTTAAGCCTGCCCGTCACGAGGTCGCAAGATGAATCCCATGAGAGCCCTTCGTCAGTACCAGAAGGTCAATTCCCATGCCCAGATTTCCGAAGCCACGCCCCATCGCCTGGTGCAGATGCTGATGGAAGGCGGCCTCGATCGCATGGCGCAGGCCAAGGGGGCGATGGCGCGTGGCGACATTGCGGAAAAGGGCCTGATGCTGGGCAAGGCGATCGACATCATCATTGGCTTGCGCGATGGCTTGTCGCCTGAAAAAAGCGAAAACCCGGAGTACGTCGAAAAGCTCGACGCCCTCTACGTCTACATGACCAATCGCCTGATGCAGGCCAATGTGGACAACGATGCCAGCATTATCGACGAAGTTGCACAGCTGCTGATTACCGTGAAAAGTGGCTGGGACGGCATTGCCGACGCCCAGCCTGCCAGCTGATGGCAAGGAGATTACCGTGACCGCACTGCAACGCCTCGATGACACCTGCGATGCCCTGATCGGGGCCTTGGGTGAACGTGACTGGGAGGCCATTGCCAAGCTGGATGTGGCGTGCCGCGCGTGCATCGACGAGGTGCTGGAAGCCCATGCGATGGATCAGGCGTTGCTGCGCGAGAAGCTGGAAGGGGTGCTGCAGGTCTACCGCAACCTGATCGATGTGACAACCGGTGAACGCCAGGCAATTGCCGAAGAGATGATGCAGATCAATCAAGCGAAAAATGCATCGAAGGTTTACCATCTCTTCAGTTAAGATGCGCACAACTTAACAAAAGGCGCCATAAATTTGACTGTTAGGGCCTTTTTGACTTTACTAGTGGCTGTTTTCGAATTTCAGACGTCCGAACACTGACCATTCAGTCGGAATGATGTCGAGCACGCCCCTGCAGGGCGCCGATATGACTAGGGAAGTTGCTATTGCATGTGGCGTGAAACCAAGATTCTGCTGATCGATGACGACAGCGCGCGCCGCCGCGACCTTGCGGTGGTGCTGAACTTCCTCGGCGAAGAAAACCTCGCATGTGCCAGCCATGACTGGCAGCAGGCGGTCGAGCCATTGTCCTCGAGCCGCGAAGTGCTGTGCGTGCTCATCGGCACCGTGAATGCTCCGGGCAATCTGCTTGGGCTGCTTAAGACAGTGGCTACCTGGGATGAGTTCCTTCCGGTTCTGCTTTTAGGTGAAATTTCTTCTGCCGAGCTGCCGGAAGACCTTCGCCGCCGGGTGCTGTCCAACCTGGAAATGCCACCAAGTTACAGCCAATTGCTGGACTCGCTGCACCGTGCCCAGGTCTACCGCGAAATGTATGACCAGGCGCGCGAGCGCGGTCGCCAGCGCGAGCCCAATCTGTTCCGTAGCCTGGTTGGCACCAGCCGTGCCATTCAGCACGTGCGGCAAATGATGCAGCAAGTGGCGGATACCGACGCCAGCGTGCTGATCCTGGGTGAGTCGGGCACCGGCAAGGAAGTGGTGGCGCGCAACCTGCACTACCATTCCAAGCGCCGTGAAGCGCCGTTCGTGCCGGTCAACTGTGGCGCGATCCCGGCCGAGCTGCTGGAGAGCGAACTGTTCGGCCACGAGAAGGGCGCCTTTACCGGGGCCATCACCAGCCGTGCCGGGCGTTTCGAGCTGGCCAACGGCGGTACCCTGTTCCTCGATGAAATCGGCGACATGCCGTTGCCGATGCAGGTCAAGCTGCTGCGTGTGCTGCAGGAGCGCACCTTCGAGCGCGTGGGTAGCAACAAGACCCAGAGCATCGACGTGCGCATCATCGCTGCGACGCACAAGAACCTCGAAACCATGATCGAGGACGGCACCTTCCGCGAAGACCTGTACTACCGCCTGAACGTGTTCCCTATCGAAATGGCGCCGTTGCGTGAGCGGGTGGAAGACATCCCGTTGCTGATGAACGAGCTGATTTCGCGCATGGAGCACGAGAAGCGCGGTTCCATTCGCTTCAATTCCGCCTCGATCATGTCGCTGTGTCGTCACGGCTGGCCGGGCAACGTGCGCGAGCTGGCCAACCTGGTCGAGCGCATGGCGATCATGCACCCGTACGGGGTCATTGGCGTGTCGGAACTGCCGAAGAAATTCCGCTATGTCGATGACGAAGACGAGCAGATGGTCGACAGCCTGCGCAGCGACCTGGAAGAGCGCGTGGCGATCAATGGCCACACACCCAATTTCAGCAACCACGCCATGCTGCCGCCCGAAGGCCTGGACCTCAAGGACTACCTGGGTAGCCTGGAGCAGGGGCTGATCCAGCAGGCGCTGGACGATGCCAACGGTATCGTTGCGCGCGCGGCTGAACGTTTGCGTATTCGCCGTACCACCCTGGTCGAGAAAATGCGCAAGTACGGCATGAGCCGCCAGGGTGGCGAGGAACAGGCCGAGGATTGACGCCTGGCGGTTGCCTGTGCCGGCTTCTTCGCGGGCACGCCCGCTCCCACAGGATCGATACACATCTTCAATTCGGTGATATCCCTGTGGGAGCGGGCGTGCCCGCGAAGAGGCAGGTACAAATCCCTATCTCCGGCACGGCTATTGCTACATCGCTGGCAACACACCGTTTTTATGACGGTCAGCCACGCGAGAGAGCACGATGCCCCAGGCCGCCCACGTATCCCGAGCCCCCGAACAGCAGGGGCAAACCCCGGTCGCGCAGGACAGCGGCCAGGGTATCGCGCAGGCCTTCGCCCTGTTCAATCAGGTGTCCAGCCAACTGAGCCAGTCCTACAGCCTGCTCGAAGCCCGGGTCAGTGAGCTCAAGGGGGAGCTGGCCGTGGTCAGCGCCCAGCGCATCGACGAACTGAGTGAAAAGGAACGCCTGGCCAACCGCCTGCAGAACCTGCTGGATTTGCTGCCCGGCGGGGTGATCGTGATTGATGGCCAGGGCCTTGTGCGCGAAGCCAACCCGGCTGCTTGCGAGTTGCTCGGCGAGCCTCTGATCGGTCAATTGTGGCGTCAGGTAATCGCCCGTAGCTTTGCCCCGCGCAAGGACGACGGCCACGAAGTCTCGCTGCGCGACGGTCGCCGCCTGTCGATCGCCACCCGCTCACTGGATGCCGAGCCTGGCCAATTGGTGCTGCTCAACGACCTGACTGAAACCCGTCGCCTCCAGGACCAGCTGGCTCGCCACGAGCGGCTGTCGTCGTTGGGGCGCATGGTTGCCTCGCTGGCCCACCAGATCCGCACGCCGCTGTCGGCAGCCATGCTGTATGCCGGCCACCTGGCCGACAACGAGCAAGCGCTGAGCGCGCAAACCCGTCAGCGCTTCGCCGCGACCTTGAAGGAGCGCCTGCACGAACTGGAACACCAGGTGCGCGACATGCTGGTGTTTGCCCGTGGCGAGTTGCCGCTGGGGGATCGGGTGACCCCGAAAGCGCTGTTCCAGGCCCTGCAGCAGGCGGCCCAGGCGCATGTGCAGGGGCACGCCGTGCGCTGGCAGTGCGACAGTCATCTGGGTGAGCTGCTGTGCAACCGCGACACCCTGGTCGGTGCCTTGCTCAACCTGATTGAAAATGCCCTGCAGGCCAGCGATGGCCCGGCACGGCTGAAGGTGCACCTGTACCGCCGCGAACGTAGCTTGCACCTGTGCGTCAGCGATGCCGGCAGTGGCATCGATGCAGGCTTGCTCGGCCGTTTGGGCGAGCCGTTCCTCACCACCAAGGCCACCGGCACCGGCTTGGGCCTGGCCGTGGTCAAGGCGGTGGTGCGTGCGCACCAGGGCACGATCAACCTGCGCTCGAAGGTCGGCCGTGGTACCTGCGTGCGGGTAGAGCTGCCATTGATCGACGGGCAATTGGCGGAGGGGGTGTAATGGCAATCAAGGTGCTGCTGGTCGAGGATGACCGCGTATTGCGCCAGGCGCTGGGCGATACCCTGGAAATCGGCGGTTTCGCCTACCAGGCCGTGGGCAGTGCCGAAGAGGCGCTGGAGGCCGTACTGGATGACGCGTTCAGCCTGGTGGTCAGTGACGTCAACATGCCCGGTATGGACGGGCACCAGTTGCTCAGCCAGCTGCGCCGCCAGCAGCCACAGTTGCCGGTACTGTTGATGACGGCGCACGCTGCCGTCGAGCGTGCGGTCGAGGCCATGCGCCAAGGCGCCGTCGACTACCTGGTCAAACCGTTCGAGCCCAAGGCGCTGCTCAGCCTCGTGGAGCGGCATGCCGCCGGGCGTGTGACCGGCGAAGAGGGGCCGGTGGCCTGCGAGCCGGCCAGCCGCCAATTGCTGGAACTGGCGGCCCGTGTGGCGCGCAGTGACTCGACCGTGCTGATTTCCGGCGAGTCCGGTACTGGCAAGGAAGTGCTGGCGCGCTACATTCACCAGCAGTCGCCGCGTGCGGCGCAGCCGTTCGTGGCGATCAACTGCGCGGCGATCCCCGACAACATGCTCGAGGCCACCCTGTTCGGCCACGAGAAGGGTGCCTTCACCGGTGCTATCGCGGCTCAGGCTGGCAAGTTCGAGCAGGCCGAAGGCGGCACCTTGCTGCTCGACGAAATCTCGGAAATGCCCATGGCCTTGCAGGCCAAGCTGCTGCGTGTGCTGCAGGAGCGCGAGGTGGAGCGGGTAGGCGGGCGCAAGCCGATCAGCCTGGACATTCGGGTGCTGGCCACCACCAACCGCGACCTGGCAGGCGAAGTGGCAGCCGGGCGCTTCCGCGAAGACCTGTACTACCGCCTGTCAGTGTTTCCGCTGGCCTGGCGCCCGCTGCGTGAGCGGCCGGGCGATATCCTGCAGCTGGCTGAGCGCTTGCTGGCGCGCCATGTGGCCAAGATGAAGCACGCCCCGGTGCGCCTCTCGCCAGCGGCGCGGGCCTGCCTGCAAGCCTATGCCTGGCCGGGCAACGTGCGCGAGCTGGACAACGCCCTGCAGCGGGCGTTGATTCTGCAGCAGGGTGGCGTGATCGAGGCGGCGGATTTTTGTCTGGCAGGCGCCATTCCATTGTCAGCTGGCACCGAGCCATCTCTCGAGGTGGTTGCTGATGCCGGCGGCCTGGGGGACGACATGCGTCGCCACGAGTACCAGATGATCATCGACACCCTGCGCGCCGAGCGCGGCCGCCGCAAAGAAGCGGCCGAACGCCTGGGGATCAGTCCGCGGACGTTACGCTACAAGCTGGCGCAGATGCGCGATGCCGGGTTTGACGTCGAGGCCAGCCTGTTCGGCTGACTGGCCAATCATCTGCAACTGGCGCGGACCTCCGTGGGAGCGGCCTTGCGTCGCGATAGGGCCGCAAAGCGGCCCCGGCGATCTTTGCGGCGGAGCTGAAGTCCTGGGGCCGCTTCGCGCCCCTATCGCGACGCAAGGCCGCTCCCACAGGAATTGTGTGAGCCCTGGGAAATGAGTCGCGAAGGCTGGCACCTTTGTTGCTTTAGGTAGGTCATTCGCCGCATGAGTGTCAAAAAAATGCGGCCGCAGGAGAGAGAAGGGTCATGAGCCAAGGTGTTGAATTCAATCGTCTGATGTTGGACATGCGGGCCATGCAGGCCGATGCCATGTCGCTGCCCAAGGTAACTGCCGCCCCCGAGCTGGCGCCAGGGCAAAGCACCTTCGCCGACATGCTCGGCCAGGCCATCGGCAAGGTGCATGAGACGCAGCAGGCCTCGACCCAACTGGCCAACGCGTTCGAAATCGGCAAAAGCGGCGTCGACCTGACTGACGTGATGATCGCTTCGCAAAAGGCCAGCGTGTCGATGCAAGCCATGACCCAGGTACGCAACAAGCTGGTCCAGGCGTACCAGGACATCATGCAGATGCCGGTTTGAGGACGGATGTAACCCATGGCTGAAGCAGTCGTCGAAAACGCCCCCGCCAAAGCTGGCTCGCCAGCGGCCAAGCCGCCGCTGTTTGGCATGGCGTTTCTGGAAAACATCTCGCAGATGCCCATGCTGCGCCAGATCGGCCTCATGGTCGGCCTGGCGGCCAGCGTGGCCATCGGCTTTGCCGTGGTGCTGTGGTCGCAACAACCCGATTACCGTCCGTTGTACGGCAGCCTGTCGGGCATGGACACCAAGCAGGTCATGGACACCCTGGCCGCTGCTGACATCCCCTATAACGTGGAGCCCAACTCGGGGGCCCTGCTGGTCAAGGCCGACGACCTCTCCCGTGCGCGCCTGAAACTGGCAGCCGCCGGCGTGGCGCCGAGCGACGGCAATGTCGGCTTCGAGCTGCTCGACAAGGAGCAGGGCCTGGGCACCAGCCAGTTCATGGAAGCCACCCGCTACCGCCGCAGCCTTGAAGGCGAACTGGCCCGTACCGTTTCCAGCCTCAACAACGTCAAAGCCGCGCGCGTGCACCTGGCCATCCCGAAAAGTTCAGTGTTCGTGCGTGATGAACGCAAGCCCAGCGCCTCGGTACTGGTCGAGCTGTACCCAGGCCGTGCACTGGAAGCCGGGCAGGTGATGGCCATCGTCAACCTGGTCGCCACCAGCGTGCCGGAACTGGACAAATCCCAGGTCACCGTCGTCGACCAGAAAGGCAACCTGCTGTCCGAACAGATTCAGGATTCGGCGCTGACCCAGGCCGGCAAGCAGTTCGACTACAGCCGCCGGGTGGAAGGCATGCTCACCCAGCGTGTGCACAACATTCTGCAGCCGGTGTTGGGCAACGACCGCTACAAGGCCGAAGTGTCCGCCGACCTCGACTTCAGCGCGGTCGAGTCCACCTCCGAACAGTTCAACCCCGACCAGCCGGCGTTGCGCAGCGAGCAGTCGGTCGACGAACAACGTGCCAGCAGCCAAGGCCCGCAAGGCGTGCCTGGCGCGCTGAGCAACCAGCCGCCAGGCGCCGCTTCGGCACCGCAGACCACTGGTGGCGCGGCTACCCCGGCTGCTGCCATTCAGCCTGGCCAACCGCTGGTGGATGCCAATGGTCAGCAGATCATGGACCCGGCCACCGGTCAGCCGATGCTCGCGCCGTACCCGTCAGACAAACGTCAGCAAAGCACCAAGAACTTCGAGCTGGACCGTTCCATCAGCCACACCCGCCAGCAGCAGGGGCGCATGACCCGCCTGTCGGTAGCGGTGGTGGTGGACGACCAGGTCAAGATCGACCCGGCCACTGGCGATACCACGCGGGCGCCATGGGGTGCCGAAGACCTGGCGCGCTTTACCCGCCTGGTGCAGGACGCAGTCGGCTTCGATGCCAGCCGTGGCGACAGCGTGACGGTGATCAACGTGCCGTTCGCCGCCGACCGTGGCGAGGAAATCGCCGATATCGCCTTCTACCAGCAGCCGTGGTTCTGGGATATCGTCAAACAGGTGCTGGGCGTGGTGTTCATCCTGGTGCTGGTGTTCGGCGTGCTGCGGCCAGTGCTGAACAACATTACCGGGGGCGGCAAGCAGGCTGCCCCGGACAGCGACATGGAGCTGGGCGGCATGATGGGTCTGGATGGCGAACTGGCCAACGACCGCGTCAGCCTGGGTGGCCCGACAAGCATTCTGCTGCCTAGCCCGAGCGAGGGTTACGAGGCACAGCTCAACGCAATCAAAGGCCTGGTGGCCGAAGACCCGGGCCGTGTGGCCCAGGTCGTGAAAGACTGGATCAACGCCGATGAGTGATAACCGAGCCGTTACCGCCAAGCTGAGCCGCGTCGACAAGGCGGCGATCCTCCTGCTCTCGCTGGGCGAGACCGATGCGGCCCAGGTGCTGCGGCACATGGGCCCGAAGGAAGTGCAGCGGGTGGGTGTGGCCATGGCGCAGATGGGCAATGTGCACCGTGACCAGGTTGAACAGGTGATGAGCGAGTTCGTCGACATCGTCGGCGACCAGACCAGCCTGGGCGTCGGTTCTGATGCGTACATCCGCAAGATGCTCAACCAGGCCCTGGGCGAGGACAAGGCCAACGGCCTGGTCGACCGCATCCTGCTCGGCGGCAATACCAGTGGCCTGGACAGCCTCAAGTGGATGGAACCGCGTGCCGTGGCCGACGTGATCCGCTACGAGCACCCACAGATCCAGGCCATCGTGGTCGCCTACCTCGACCCGGACCAGGCCGGTGAAGTGCTGAGCAACTTCGACCACAAGGTGCGCCTGGACATCGTCCTGCGCGTGTCATCGCTGAACACCGTGCAACCCGCGGCGCTGAAGGAGCTGAACCAGATTCTCGAGAAGCAGTTCTCGGGCAACTCCAACGCCGCGCGTACCACCCTGGGTGGCATCAAGCGGGCGGCCGACATCATGAACTTCCTCGACAGCTCGGTGGAAGGCGCACTGATGGACGCGATCCGCGAAATCGACAGCGACCTGTCGGAGCAGATCGAAGACCTGATGTTCGTCTTCAACAACCTGGCCGACGTCGACGACCGGGGCATCCAGGCGCTGTTGCGCGAAGTGTCCTCCGACGTGTTGGTGGTGTCGCTCAAGGGCGCCGACGAGCGGGTCAAGGACAAGATCTTCAAGAACATGTCCAAACGTGCTTCGGAGTTGCTGCGCGACGATCTGGAGGCCAAAGGGCCGGTACGGGTCAGCGACGTGGAAACCGCGCAGAAAGAAATCCTCACCATTGCCCGGCGTATGGCCGAGGCCGGCGAGATCGTGCTTGGCGGCAAGGGCGCCGAGGAAATGATCTAAGGTATTCGCGATCCCATGGCCGACGCCGCCTTTTGTAGGCGCGGGTTTACCCGCGAAGGCGTCGGCCCTGGCAATCGAGGTTGTCGCTGCCGACGCATTCGCGGGTGAACCCGCTCCTACAAGGGACCGTGTCGGCCGAACATGGTTTGAGAACATGACAGCATGCCCACCAAAGAACACCACCCCAGCGACCTGATCCGCGCCCGCGACCTCGAGGGCGTGGACGTGTGGACGCTGCCCAGCTTCGACCCGGAACCGGAGCCTGCGCCCGAGCCAGAGCCGGAACCCGAGGTCATCGAGGAAGTCGAGGAAGTGCCGCTGGAAGAAGTCCAGCCACTGACCCTGGAAGAGCTCGAAGCCATCCGTCAGGAGGCCTACAACGAGGGCTTCGCCACCGGGGAGCGCGAGGGCTTCCACAGCACTCAGCTCAAAGTCCGCCAGGAGGCCGAAGAGGCCCTGAAGGCCAAGCTGGAAAGCCTCGAGCGGCTGATGGCCAACCTGATGGAGCCGATCGCCGAGCAGGACACGCAGATCGAGAAAAGCCTGGTGCACCTGATCGCGCACATGAGCCGTCAGGTGATTGGCCGCGAGCTGCGCAACGATTCCAGCCAGATCACTCAGGTGCTGCGCGAAGCGCTCAAGCTGCTGCCCATGGGCGCGGACAATATCCGCATCCACCTCAACCCGCAGGATTTCGAGCTGGCCAAGGCCCTGCGCGAACGCCATGAGGAGAACTGGCGGCTGCTGGAAGACAGCGCGCTGCTACCGGGTGGTTGCCGCATCGAGACGGCCCACAGCCGTATCGATGCCACCATGGAAACGCGTATCGAAAAAGCGGTGGCGCAGCTGTTCGACCAGTTGCACGACCATTCCCTGCACCCGGCGGCGCCAGACATGACGATAGACCTGGACGCGCCGGCCGAGCGTGCCGTGGACAGCCCAGATGCACCTTGAACGCACCAGTTTCGGCAAGCGCCTCGGCTCTTACGCTGAGGCCATCGAGCTGCCTGCCCAGCCCATCGTCGAAGGCCGCTTGCTGCGTATGGTTGGCCTCACCCTGGAAGCCGAAGGCCTGCGCGCAGCAGTGGGCAGCCGCTGCCTGGTGATCAACGATGACAGTTATCACCCGGTGCAGGTCGAGGCCGAAGTCATGGGCTTTGCCGGGCCCAAGGTGTTTCTGATGCCGGTGGGCAGCATCGTCGGGATTGCCCCGGGGGCCCGGGTCGTGCCGCTGGATGACGGCGGCCGCCTGCCCATGGGCATGAGCATGCTGGGCCGGGTGCTCGACGGCGCCGGCCGTGCGCTGGATGGCAAGGGCGGGATGAAGGCCGAGGACTGGGTGCCGATGGACGGCCCGGTGATCAACCCGCTCAACCGCGACCCTATCAGCAAGCCGTTGGATGTGGGCATTCGCAGTATCAACGGCCTGCTTACCGTCGGCCGTGGTCAGCGGCTGGGCCTGTTTGCCGGTACCGGGGTGGGTAAATCGGTGCTGCTGGGCATGATGACCCGCTTCACCGAAGCCGAAATCATCGTGGTCGGCCTGATCGGTGAGCGGGGGCGCGAGGTGAAGGAGTTCATCGAGCACATCCTCGGTGAAGAGGGCCTCAAGCGCTCGGTGGTGGTGGCTTCGCCGGCCGACGATGCCCCGCTGATGCGCCTGCGCGCCGCCATGTATTGCACACGCATTGCCGAGTACTTCCGCGACAAAGGCAAGAATGTGCTGTTGCTGATGGACTCGTTGACCCGTTTCGCCCAGGCCCAGCGGGAAATTGCCCTGGCCATCGGCGAGCCACCGGCCACCCGGGGTTACCCGCCATCGGTGTTCGCCAAGCTGCCCAAGCTGGTGGAGCGGGCAGGCAATGGCGAGCCTGGCGGTGGTTCGATCACTGCGTTCTATACTGTGCTGTCTGAAGGCGACGATCAGCAAGACCCGATCGCCGACTCGGCGCGGGGCGTGCTTGACGGCCACTTTGTGCTGTCGCGTCGGCTGGCTGAGGAGGGCCATTACCCGGCCATCGACATCGAAGCGTCGATCAGCCGGGTCATGCCCCAAGTGGTCGATGCCGACCACTTGCGCCAGGCGCAGAAGTTCAAGCAACTGTGGTCGCGCCTGTCGCAAAGCCGCGACCTGATCAGCGTGGGGGCTTACGTGGCCGGCGGTGATCCGGAGACCGACCTGGCCATTGCCTTGCAATCGAAGCTGGTTGAGTTCCTGCGCCAAGGCCTGCGCGAGAATGTGGGCATGGCGCAGAGCCGCGAACAGCTGGGGGCAATTTTCACGCCCCCGGCAGGTTGATAAGCCATGGCGCTGCCCGGACGTGCCGCGCGCCTGGCGCCGGTGGTGGACATGGCCGAAGAAGCCGAGCGCAAGGCGGCTCAGCGCCTTGGTCATTTCCAGCAGCAGGTGGCCACGGCCCAAGCCAAGCTGGCCGAGCTGGAGCGCTTTCGCGAGGATTACCAGCTGCAGTGGATCAACCGCGGCGGGCAAGGGGTCAATGGCAGCTGGCTGGTCAATTATCAGCGTTTTCTGGGGCAGCTGGAAACGGCCATGACCCAGCAGCGGCAAAGCCTGGTCTGGCACCAGAACAACCTCAATAACGCCCGGGGTACCTGGCAGCAGGCCTATGCCCGGGTGGAAGGTTTGCGCAAGCTGGTACAGCGCTACCAGGACGAGGCCCGGCGCGCTGAAGACAAGCGTGAGCAGCGCTTGCTGGATGAGCTGTCGCAGCGCCTACCGCGGCAAAACCATCTATAGGTGTTCGCCGCAGGCCTTGCAGCGGAATAATTGGCCCGAAACAAATGCGAGGTCTTGCCCGCGAATGCGGTGGCGGCTGCGACGGTGTATGACCGGGTATGTTGGCTGGCAGGTCCGGCCTATTCGCGGGTGAACCCGCTCCTACCACGGTATTGGGCGATACCACCGATTGATGTAGGAGCGGGTTTACCCGCGAAGAGGCCGTACAGGCCATCAAAGCCACGAGCCTGCATCCGCTTGCCACCCCCACCATCGCCTGCTAAACCTTAGAGCAGTTGCATCCGCCATCATCGAAGGAATCGCTAGCATGGCAGTCGAGACTGATTTTTCGCAGGACGGGAAAAAGCTGACCATCAAGATCAAGGGGCGCTTCGATTTCGGCAAGCATCAGGAGTTTCGCGACGCCTACG
>NZ_BCBP01000098.1:0-17190 GCF_001753955.1 Pseudomonas sp. NBRC 111139 | reverse complement strand
GTAGCGTAGGGGCCGGATGATGGGAGCTGACGGCTTTGGTTACTTTGGCCACGACCAAAGTAACCCGCCGGAAGGGCGGAAAGGTGACTACGCGCCACCTTCGCGAATGAATACCTATTTAATGTGGATGCTCACATCCAAGAAGCAAGAAGCAAGAAGCAAGAAGCAAGGAGCGAACTCGTCTGTTTTGACTCGGCGAACCGTCCATTTGCGATGGCGACGCTGACTCACCTTTTCGCCGGTATGGCTCACCCACATGGGTTACAAATCAGTTCACGCACATAGGTAACAGCCTTTAACTGGCAAGGACTGCGTTCGGCCTCCTGAAGTCGCGAAGATCAGAAGCAGATCAAAAGCGGGAGTGAAACCTGAAATCAACGTTGATACTGGCCCGCGAGCGGCGATAGCCGCAGGACTATCAGCACAATAGCGAACGGTGGTTGTCCTGAAACCTGCGAAAGAGGACAATTATCGGCTTCCCGTCACAACCAGCGACCTTGCATGGCCTTTCTTGCACTTGGTATCAACCATAAGACTGCCTCGGTAGACGTACGCGAGCGCGTGGCGTTTACCCCAGAGCAGCTGGTAGACGCCCTGCAGCAGCTCTGCAGACTGACGTCCAGCCGCGAGGCGGCGATCCTGTCGACCTGCAACCGCAGTGAGCTCTATATAGAGCAGGACCACCTGTCCGCCGACGCCGTGCTGCAGTGGCTGGCCGACTATCACCGCCTCAGCCTCGACGAGCTGCGCGCCAGCGCCTACGTGCATGAAGAGCACGAAGCCGTGAAGCACATGATGCGCGTGGCCTCGGGCCTGGACTCGCTGGTTCTCGGCGAGCCTCAGATTCTGGGCCAGATGAAGTCCGCCTACGCCGTGGCCCGCGAAGCCGGTACTGTCGGGCCGTTGCTTGGGCGCCTGTTCCAGGCCACCTTCAGCGCCGCCAAGCAGGTGCGTACCGATACGGCCATCGGTGAAAACCCGGTTTCGGTTGCGTTTGCCGCGGTCAGCCTGGCCAAGCAGATTTTCGCCGACCTGGGCCGCAGCCAGGCCCTGCTGATCGGTGCCGGCGAAACCATCACCCTGGTCGCCCGCCACCTGCACGAGCAGGGCGTACGCCGTATCGTGGTGGCCAACCGCACCCTGGAGCGCGCCAGCATCCTGGCCGAGCAGTTCGGTGCGCATGCCGTGCTGCTGGCAGACATCCCCCAGGAACTGGCCAACAGTGACATCGTGATCAGTTCCACCGCCAGCCAGTTGCCGATCCTGGGCAAGGGCGCGGTCGAGAGCGCACTGAAACAGCGCCGACACAAGCCGATCTTCATGGTCGACATCGCTGTACCTCGCGATATCGAAACCGAAGTAGGCGAGCTGGACGATGTCTACCTGTACACCGTCGACGACCTGCACGATGTAGTGGCAGAAAACCTCAAGAGCCGCCAGGGGGCGGCTCAGGCGGCCGAAGAGCTGGTATCCGTGGGCGCCGAAGACTTCATGCTGCGCCTGCGCGAACTGGCGGCAGTGGACGTGCTCAGGGCCTATCGCCAGCAAAGTGAGCGCCTTCGCGACGAAGAACTGCAAAAGGCCCTGCGCCTGCTGGCCAATGGCGGCAACCCCGAAGACGTGCTGGCCCAGCTGGCCCGGGGCCTGACCAACAAACTCCTGCATGCGCCCAGCGTGCAGCTGAAAAAGCTCTCGGCCGAGGGCCGCCTTGATGCGCTGGCCATGGCCCAGGAACTCTTTGCCCTCAACGAGGGCTCCACGGACAAATCCCCGCAATGAAAGCGTCGCTGCTGAACAAACTGGAAATCCTCCAGGACCGTTTCGAAGAACTCACCGCCCTGCTCGGTGACGCCGAGGTTATTTCCGACCAGACGCGTTTTCGCGCCTACTCCCGCGAGTATGCCGAGGTAGAGCCGGTCTACGCTGCTTATAAAGAGTGGCGCAAAGTCCAGGACGACCTCGAAGGTGCCCAGGCGCTGCTCAAGGACAGTGACCCGGACCTGCGTGAAATGGCCGTGGAAGAGGTGCGTGAAGCCAAGGAGCAACTGCTGACGCTGGAGGCGCAGCTGCAGCGCATGCTGCTGCCCAAAGACCCCAACGACGGTCGCAACGTGTTTCTCGAAATCCGCGCCGGTACGGGTGGCGACGAGGCAGCCATCTTCTCTGGTGACCTGTTCCGCATGTATTCGCGCTACGCCGAAAAGCGCGGCTGGCGCCTGGAAATCTTGTCCGAGAACGAAGGCGAGCACGGCGGCTACAAGGAAATCATTGCCCGCGTCGAGGGCGAGAATGTCTACGGCAAGCTCAAGTTCGAGTCCGGTGCACACCGGGTTCAGCGTGTGCCCGAGACCGAATCCCAAGGCCGTGTCCACACTTCCGCGTGCACGGTGGCGGTGCTCCCCGAGCCGGACGAGCAAGCCGCCATCGAAATCAACCCGGCCGACTTGCGCGTGGACACCTACCGTGCCTCCGGTGCCGGCGGCCAGCACGTCAACAAGACCGATTCGGCGATCCGTATCACCCACTTGCCCACCGGTATCGTGGTCGAATGCCAGGAGGAGCGCTCGCAGCACAAGAACCGTGCTCGCGCCATGTCCTGGCTGTCGGCCAAGCTGAACGACATGCAGACCAGTGCCGCGCAGAACGCCATTGCCAGTGAGCGCAAGCTGCTGGTGGGGTCCGGTGACCGCTCCGAGCGCATCCGCACCTACAATTATCCACAGGGGCGGGTGACCGATCACCGCATCAACCTGACCTTGTATTCGCTGGACGACATTCTCAGCGGTGGCGTAGACGCGGTGATCGAACCGCTGCTGGCCGAATACCAGGCCGATCAACTGGCCGCCTTGGGGGACTGATGACTGTCATCGCCAGCCTGTTGCGCAACGCGCAGTTGCCTGAATCGCCCACTGAGCGCCTGGATGCCGAACTGCTGCTGGCTGCGGCCATCGGTAAATCGCGCAGCTACTTGCATACCTGGCCCGAGCGTATCGTCAGCAGCGAAGATGCCGAGACCTATGCCGGCTACCTGCAGCGCCGCCGTGGCGGCGAGCCAGTGGCCTATATCCTTGGGCTGCAGGGCTTCTGGAAGATCGACCTGGAGGTTGCGCCGCATACCCTGATCCCGCGGCCGGATACCGAACTGCTGGTCGAGACGGCGCTTGAACTGCAACCCGCTTCGCCAGCCAAGGTTCTCGACCTGGGTACGGGTACGGGGGCCATCGCTCTGGCACTGGCTAGCGAGCGCCCGGCCTGGCAGGTGACAGCGGTTGACCGGGTAGAGGAGGCTGCTGCCCTCGCCGAGCGCAACCGCCAGCGGTTAGGCCTGGCCAACGCTCGGGTACGGGTAAGCCACTGGTTCGACAGCCTGACCGGGGAGCGTTTCGACCTCATTGTCAGCAACCCGCCCTACATCGCCGCTGAAGACCCGCACCTGGTGGCCGGCGACGTGCGCTTCGAACCCAGCAGTGCCCTGGTGGCCGGTGCCGATGGCCTGGACGACCTTCGCGTGATCGCCGCCCAGGCCCCCGCGCACTTGTTGCCAGGTGGTTGGCTGCTGCTGGAACATGGCTACGATCAGGCGGCAGCGGTACGTGCTCTGCTGGCTGAACATGGCTTTATCGAGGTGGCCAGCCGCACGGACCTGGGCGGCCATGAACGCATTACCCTGGGGCGACTGCCATGCTGAGTGATCAGGAACTGCTGCGTTACAGCCGCCAGGTGCTGCTGTCCCAGATCGACATCGATGGCCAGCTGCGGCTCAAACAGAGCAAAGCGCTGATCATCGGGCTGGGTGGCCTGGGCTCGCCAGTCGCCCTGTACCTGGCCGCCGCTGGCGTGGGTGAGCTGCACCTGGCCGACTTCGACACCGTCGACCTGACCAACCTGCAACGCCAGGTTATCCACGACAGTGCCAGCGTCGGCATGAGCAAGGTCGACTCGGCCTTGCAGCGCTTGCAGGCAATCAACCCGGAAGTCAGCCTGGTTGCTCACCGCCAGGCACTGGACGAGGACTCGCTGGCGGCTGCGGTGTCGGCAGTCGACCTGGTACTGGACTGCTCCGACAATTTCTCTACCCGCGAGGCGGTCAACGCTGCCTGTGTCGCCGCCGGCAAGCCGCTGGTCAGCGGAGCGGCAATCCGTCTGGAAGGCCAACTGTCGGTGTTCGACCCGCGGCGCGACTACAGCCCGTGCTACCACTGCCTGTACGGGCATGGTAGCGAAGCCGAACTGACCTGCAGCGAAGCTGGCGTCATTGGCCCACTGGTGGGGCTGGTGGGTAGCCTGCAGGCGCTGGAGGCAATGAAGTTGCTGGCTGGCTTCGGTGAGCCGTTGGTCGGCCGCTTGCTGTTGATCGATGCCCTCGGCACCCGTATCCGCGAGCTTCGTGTCAAGCGCGACCCGGCTTGCACGGTCTGTGGTAAGCGCGATGGCTGAGCGCTCGGCGCCGATCGGCGTCATGGACTCGGGGGTTGGCGGTTTGTCGGTGCTGGCCGAGATCCAGCGCCTGCTGCCCAACGAAACGTTGCTGTATGTGGGCGATTGCGGGCATATACCCTACGGTGAGAAGTCGCCGGACTATATCCGCGAGCGCTGCCGGCACATTGCCGGGTTCTTCCATGAACAAGGCGCAAAGGCCATGGTGTTGGCCTGCAACACCGCCACGGTGGCTGCAGTGGCCGACCTGCGCGAGTTGTATCCGACCTGGCCGTTGGTGGGCATGGAACCGGCCGTCAAGCCTGCAGCGGCAGCCACCCGCTCGGGCGTGGTCGGTGTGCTGGCCACCACCGGTACCCTGCAGAGTGCCAAGTTCGCAGCCTTGCTCGACCGCTTCGCCAACGACGTACAGGTTATTACCCAGCCTTGCCCGGGGCTGGTCGAACTGATCGAAACCGGTGACCTTGCAAGTCCGGCGTTGCGCCAGATGCTGCAAGGTTACGTGCAGCCGCTGCTGGCAGCAGGTTGCGATACGCTGATCCTCGGCTGCACCCATTACCCTTTCCTTCGCCCATTGCTGGCCGGCATGGTGCCGAATGACGTGGCCATCATCGACACCGGCGCGGCCGTGGCGCGTCAGTTGCGACGGCTGCTGGGTGCCAATGATCTCTTGGCCGAAGGCCCGGCCGGCGCTGCACGCTTCTGGACAAGCGCTGACCCAGAAGCCTTAAGAAAAATCCTACCTGTGCTGTGGCATAAGTCTGACGATGTGCAAAGCTTTGCGTTGTGAAAAAAACGTGAAAAAAGGCTGAACTATCGTTCCACTTCTGCTTTCTACCGCTTTGCCTGAGATGAGGCGGACACTAACAACAGCATCAGAAAGAAGGATGTTTCTTATGAGGAAACTGCTCGGCTTGGCAGCGGCTGCTGCCTTTGTTTTGGGGCAAGCGATGTCGGCACAAGCTGCCGATGTTTCGTTTTCGGTGGGGCAGACCGGCGATTCGACAATGGTTTACCGGCTAGGGCTGCAATCGAATTGGGATGCGAGTTGGTGGCAGACCAGCGTTGGTCGGCTGACCGGCTATTGGGATGGGGCCTACACCTACTGGGATGGCGACGAGACCGCAAGCAATCACAGCCTGTCCTTCGCGCCCGTGTTCGTCTATGAATTTGCCGGGGAGTCGGTGAAGCCTTACATCGAAGCCGGGATAGGGGTAGCGGCGTTCTCCAGCACCGAGCTGGAAAGCAACGAGCTGGGTTCGGCTTTCCAGTTTGAGGACCGCATCGGCTTTGGTTTGCGCTTTGCCGGCGGGCATGAGATTGGGGTGCGGGCGATTCACTATTCCAACGCGGGCATCAAAGAGCCCAATGATGGTGTAGAAAGCTACAGCCTGCATTACAGAATGGCGCTCTGAGTTCGCCTGCATTCGCCACTTCGCGGGCAATGCCCGCTCCTGCCGGCATACCACAGCACTCAAGGTCTGGGTAATTTGCAGGAGCGGGCTTCCCCGCGAAGACGGTAATGCTGATTTCAGGTGTTAACGCGCCAGCGGCCACAGGCTACTGAGGTCCAGCGTCTCCAGGATCAGTTCGGGTTCTCTCTGAGGCCAACGCCGCAGCAACTCCTCTGCGGCACTGCCGGGCGTCCACGCCTCCGGTATCGCCTGTGCCGACGTTAGCGTAACCTTCAACGATTGTGGCCCTACAATGGTCAGTGCTACCCCTTGGTCCTCAAGGGCCTTGCGTTGCTCACGCATCCATTGCGGCAAATTGTTCCAGCCCGCAGTCACCTGTGTCGGTGCAAACAGCTGCAACGCCGAATAGCGGTTGAAAAGCGCCATCACCTGCGGCGACCGACCCTTTTCCAGCAACGGCAGCGCTTTGCTCAGGCAATGCTCTGCGGCCAGCTGGTTGGTAGTGACGATCGCTTCGATCAGCTCACTGTCACTGGCATTGTCTGGCAGGTAATCGGTGGTGCCGGTGTTGAGGATCAGCCCGTCCAGCGAACACCAGGCATGGCAAATTTGTTGGCACGCATGGCTGACGTGTTGTTCTTCATGCAACTGCCACGGCAACCGCAACAATTGGCTGCCGTAGCGTGTCCCCAAATCATCCAGAGCATCGCTATCCTTGCCACTCGCGGCAACGCGATGTCCTTCATCGAGCATCCGCTCCACCAAAGCCAAACCAAGTCCGTTGCTTGCGCCCGTAACCCAGAAACTGCGTGAGTTAATCAACACGTTATCCCCTAATTCTGCCGGCGTGGCAGCCCTTTGAACGCTTCCAGGGCCCGCTGGCGACTGCTGCTGAGATCTACGATTGGACTAAGGTAAGAAGTATTACCGAAAAGGTCCGTCGATTTAATGGGCTGATGGATGGCTTTTTCATCGAGTGCTTGTAGTTCTGGTACCCAGTGGCGAATGAAATGCCCCTGAGGATCGAAGCGCTGCGACTGCGAAACCGGGTTGAAGATACGGAAATAGGGCACCGCATCGGTGCCGGTGGACGCACTCCACTGCCAACCCCCGTTGTTGGCGGCCAGATCGCCGTCTATCAGGTTTCGCATGAAGTGTCGCTCGCCCTTGCGCCAGTCAATCAGCAGGTTCTTGCTGAGGAACATGGCCACGATCATGCGCAAGCGGTTGTGCATCCACCCGGTGTGCAGCAACTGGCGCATGGCGGCATCGATGATCGGGAAACCGGTGCGGCCCTGCTCCCAGGCCTCCAGGTCTGCCGGGGCGTCACGCCAGGGCAAGGCTTCGGTCTGGGCGCGGAAGGCGCGGTGGCGCGAGACCTGTGGATAACCGCTCAGGATGTGCTTGTAGAACTCCCGCCAGAGTAGCTCGTTTATCCAGGTCTGCACGCCCATGCTGCCACTGTCGAACTCGCCCCGGTTGCTGGCCAGTGCACCGTGCAAGCATTGGCGGGGCGAAATCACGCCGGCGGCCAGGTAGGGGGAAAGCTGGCTGGTACCAGGCTTGGCAGGTAAGTCGCGCAAGTGGTGGTAGTCGTCGATGGTTTCGTCCAGGAAGCGTGACAGGCGGGACTGTGCCTCAGCTTCACCGGCTGGCCAGTGGTCGCGCAGTGCGGGCGTGGTTTTTCCGAACCCCTCTACATGTTGCGGGATTGGGTCGCTGCCGATGTTCAGCGGGGCCTGGCGCTTCACCCGCCCTGCCAGGGCCGGCAGGCTGCGGTGCAGATGCTCCAGGCAGGTTTTCTTGAACTGGCTGAACACCTGGAAGTAATCGCCACTGCGAGTGAGTACGGTGCCCGGACGGAAGAACAGCTGGTCGAGGTAGCTGTGCGCCTGGATGGCCGACTTTTCCAGCAGTGCCCGGGTGGCATCATCCCGGCGCTGCTCATTGATGCCGTACTCCTCGTTCCAGTGCACGCTTTGCACCTGATGTTGGCGACAGACATCGAGCACCGCCTGTGGCGCCTGGTCCCAGGTATCGATTGTGCGGATCAGCAGGGGGATGTTCAGCTTTTCCAGTGATTGGCGCAGGTCATGCAGGTTACGCAGCCAGAAGTCGACTTTGCAGGCGGCATCGTCATGGGCTTGCCATTGTCCGGGGCTGACCAGCCACAGGGCGATGGTCGGGCCGCGCTCGGTGGAGGCGCTGAGTGCAGTGTTGTCATCGATACGCAGGTCGCTGCGCAGCCAGGTCAGGTGCATGGGGCATTTATCTCTACAGGCTGTCGATCATGGGCTTGAAGCACGCGCAATGCCGCCTGCGGGGTGTCGAACAGGAAAAGGTCGGGTAGCTCAAAAGCCTTCACGCGGGCTTCATGCAGCGCCAGCGTGGCACCACCCAACAGCTTGGGGATTGGTAAGCCTTGCAGGGTGCGTAGCAACGCCTTGTCGTCGATGCGTGGGCCCAAGTGCAGGAGTAAGGCGCGTGGTTTGAGCGCGTTGACGGCGCTTAGCAATTGCGGGCCTGCGACGGGCTGCTCGAGCACCTCGACCGGGAAGCCATTGCTGGTGAGCAGCCAGGCGCACAACCATAAGTCTGGGCTGAAGGTGCGTTCGCTGTCTTCGGCCAGCAGCACGGCGGGCCCTTGCAGCAGCTGGTTGTCGTGGTACACGCGGGCACCGAGCTTGCTGCGCAGCCAGCTGTGGAAAAACACCTGCTCCAGCCGAGCATTGAAGTAATTGCGCCAGCGCTGGTCGAGCATGTCGAGCAGCGGCAGCAGCAGTTGTTCGCACAGGGTGACTGCCGGGTACAGCGCCATGGCCTGGTTAAGTTGCTGGTCGAGGGCGCGCTGTGAAAGGCCGGCGATGGCTTCGATCAGCTGGAATTGCCTGGCTTGCCAGTCCCCCTTCGGTGGGGTGCTGGCGGGTTTGTCGAGCAACTCGCGGACTTGGCCGACCGACGCGCCACGCTGCAGCCAGGCCAGGACCGCCTCGACGCGTTCGACCTGCTCAAGTGGGTACAGGCGATGCCCCTTGGCGGTGCGCTGTGGCTTGAGCAACCCATACCGGCGCTCCCAGGCGCGCAGGGTGACCGGGTTTACGCCGGTGCGACGGGCAAGTTCGCCGATGGGCAGCAAGTCCTCAGACCGCATTGCGCAAACCCAGGCTCTCGGGGTGCGGCTGCAGGTAGGCTTGTTGCTGCAGGTAGGGGTCTGGGTGCTTGCGCAAATGGTGTTTGAGCAAGGTCAGTGGCACTACCAGTGGTACCACGCCTTGTTGGTATTGGCCGATGACTGCCTGCAACTCGGCCTTGTCCTGCTGCGTCAGGGCATCCTTGAAGTAACCGCTCAGGTGCTGCAGCACGTTACTGTGGGTGCCGCGGCTCGCGCAGCGGCGCAGGGCTTGCATCAGCTGGCTGAAATAGCGCGGGCCGATGCTCTGTGGTTCATCAGCCTTGCTCATGCTGCCAAGCAGGCGGCCGAGGGTGCGATAGGCCTGGGGGTTATTGGCCATCAGCAAATACTTGTAGCGCGAATGAAAGCGTACCAGCGCGCCACGGTTCAGGCCCTCGGCCAGCAGGCGCTGCCAGTCGGCGTAGGCGTAAACGCGGCTTATGAAGTTCTCGCGCAGCACGGGGTCATGCAGGCGGCCTTCTTCCTCTACTGGCAGGTCCGGGCGCAATGCACAGAAAGCCTGGGCATAGACGCCGCGCCCACCATGCACGGCCGGGTGGCCATTGTCCTGATAAACCTTTACCCGTTCCAGGCCGCAAGAAGGTGACTTCTGCATGAAGATGTAGCCGCAGATGTCGTCGAGTTCGTTGGCCATCTGCTCGCCATAGGTGCGCAGCGGGTCGGTCAGGTCCTTGCCGGGGTCGCGGGTGCCGACCACTTCGGGTTGCTCGGGGTTGCCGACCAGGCGAATCGGGTCGCGCGGAACACCCAGGCCGATTGCCACTTCCGGACACACAGGTAGCCAGTCGAAGTGCTGTTCCAGCTGTTTACGGCACAGGTCGGAGGCCTTGTGGCCGCCGTTGTAGCGCACGCTGTGCCCGGTCAGGCAGGCGCTGATGGCGATACGCGGCTTGCGGTGGGCGGAAGGGTCGTGCATGGCTGCCTCCGAAAATAAACCTGTACGTGACTCGAAACTTGTACAGGTTTATTTCAGCACAGCGCTGAAGTTATGCAAACTAGTATTTTTGTATAGTTCGGCATCACTCAAGGTGTTCGAGCAAGCGCCGCGCCGCTTCCTGGCCACTGAGCCATGCGCCCTCGACGCGGCCGGACAGGCACCAGTCCCCACAGGCGTACAAGCCCTGGTCGGCATCGGCCAGTGCGCCCCACTCATGGTTGCTACTGGGGCGGGCATAGAGCCAGCGGTGAGCCAGGGAGAAGGTGGGCGGCGGTACCACGCAGCCGACCAGTTCGGCGAATTCACCCCACAACTGTTCGATCACTTCTTCCTTGGGCAGGTCGATGTGTTGCCGGCTCCAGTCTGAGGTCGCGTGCAGTACCCAGGTGTCCAGGTGCTCGTCGCGGCCGGGCTTGCTGCGATTGCGGGCCAGCCAGTCCAGCGGGTTGTCCTGCACGAAGCAGCCTTGCATTGGCGTATCCAGCGGTGCCTGGAAGGCGAGGGCGACGGCCCAGGTAGGTTCCATTTGCACGCCAGCGGCAACGGCAGCCAGCTTCGGTGTGGCGGCCAGAAGTGGCGTGGCCTGCGGAGCCGGGACGGCGATGACCACACGGCTGTAGGGGCCGTGGCTGCAACCTTCGGTGTCTTGCAGGTGCCAGTACTGCTTGCCGCGAAACACTTCCGCTATGCGGCAGCCGAAGTTGACCGTGACGTCCTTGAGCAAGCCGCGGGTAATGGCGCTCATGCGTGGCACGCCTACCCAGCGCGTCTGCTCGTCAGGGGAAGGGGTGAGTTCGCCGTCACGGTAGTTATACAGTTGAGGTTTCCATTGTTCGGCCCAGCCGGCGGCCACCCATTGCTGCACCTGATCGACAAAGCGTCGGTCACGTGCAGTGAAGTACTGTGCGCCCAGGTCGAGCGCGCCGGCTTCGCTGCGCTTGCTGGCCATGCGCCCGCCACTGCCGTGGCCTTTGTCGAACAAGTGCACGGATTGCCCGGCCTTTTGCAAAGCCTGGGCGGCTGACAAACCGGCGATGCCGGCCCCGATGATGGCGATAGGTATTGTCATGATGGCCTCTTCAAACCTTGCTGTGAGCAGACTACGCTGTCAGGCAAACCTGTACAATGCAAAAATTCTGTATAAGGTTATTCCGTGTTGGCGGGCAGGTTGGCCTATGTTTATCCGAGAGCGTCGGGTCAAAAAAGTGCCTTGCTGTTAAAAATAGACCACCGATGCATTCTGCGAGGACACAGCCATGCATATATTGCTGACAGGTGGCACCGGTTTGATTGGCAAGCATCTGTGCCAGTACTGGCTGGGCCAAGGGCATCGGCTTACGGTTTGGAGCAGGCGTCCTGAACAGGTGGCAAAAATCTGTGGTAGCGGGGTGCGTGGTATCGCGCGCCTGGAGCAGCTGGAGGCCGACGATCATCTTGATGCGGTGGTCAACCTTGCTGGTGCGCCGATTGCCGACAGGCCCTGGACGGCCGCCCGGCGCAACGTGCTGTGGGCCAGCCGTGTCACCCTTACCGAGCAATTGCTGGCGTGGTTGGGCACCCGTGAGCAGCGCCCGGAGGTGCTGATCTCCGGCTCTGCGGTAGGTTGGTACGGAGACGGTGGCGAACGCGAACTGACCGAGGCTTCACCCCCGGTGCGTGAAGATTTCGCCAGCCAGTTGTGCATTGCCTGGGAAGAGACCGCCCAGCGTTCGCAAGCCCAGGGGATCCGCGTGGTACTGGTCCGTACTGGCCTGGTGCTGGCCAGCGATGGCGGCTTTTTGTCGCGCCTGCGCATGCCCTTCAAACTGGGGCTGGGCGGGCCTTTGGGCGACGGGCGGCAGTGGATGCCCTGGGTTCATATAGACGACCAGGTCGCCCTGATTGATTTTCTCTTGCAGCGCAAGGATGCCAGCGGTCCTTATAATGCCTGCGCGCCGGAGCCTGTACGCAACCGTGAGTTTGCCAGGCGACTGGGCCGAGCCCTGCATCGGCCGGCGCTGTTGCCAGTGCCGGCATTGCTGCTCAAGGCCGGGCTTGGCGAGATGTCGACCTTGCTGCTGGGAGGCCAGCGGGCGCGCCCGGTACGCTTGCTGGAAGCAGGCTTCACCTTCCGTTTCAACGATCTGCAATCGGCGCTGGACAACCTGTCCAGTGGCCTCTGACATAGGACGCTGCATGACCGATCACGCCCTGCTGCTGGTCAACCTGGGTTCCCCGGCCTCCACCTCGGTGGCCGATGTGCGCCGTTACCTCAACCAGTTCCTCATGGACCCGTACGTGGTCGACCTGCCGTGGCCGGTGCGGCGCTTGCTGGTGTCGCTGATCCTGATCAAGCGCCCTGAGCAGTCGGCACACGCCTACGCTTCGATCTGGTGGGAGGAGGGCTCGCCTCTGGTTGTGCTGACCCGTCGCCTGCAGGCAGCGATGGTCGAGCACTGGCCCCATGGCCCAGTGGAAATTGCCATGCGCTACGGCCAGCCAGCGTTGCCTGATGTGTTGGAGCGGCTGGCCGCCCAAGGTGTGCGCAAGGTGACTTTGGCGCCGCTTTATCCACAGTTCGCCGACAGCACGGTGACCACGGTGGTCGAGCTGGCAAAACAGACCGTCAGCGAGCGCCAGTTGCCGTTGCAGATGCGTGTGCTGCAGCCGTTCTACGAGCATCCGGCGTACATCGAGGCGCTGGCAGCCAGCGCCCAGCCGTACCTGGAGCAGGGTTACGACCACCTGCTGCTGAGCTTCCATGGTTTGCCGGAACGGCACCTGAAAAAGCTGTTTCCGAAAGGGGTCAAGCACGACCTGCGCGCTGCCGATTGCTGCCACGGTGCAACCGCCGAAGTACGTTCGGTTTGCTATCGCGGGCAATGCCTGGCCACGGCCAAAGCCTTTGCGCAGAGCATGGGCATACCTGATGGCAAGTGGTCGGTATCGTTCCAGTCGCGGCTGGGCCGGGACAAGTGGATCGAACCCTACACCGAGACGCGGTTGGATGAACTGGCCAAGGCCGGTGTGAAGAAGCTGCTGGTGATGTGCCCGGCATTTGTGGCGGATTGCATCGAGACGCTGGAAGAGATAGGCATGCGTGGCAGCGAGCAGTTTGTCGAGGCGGGTGGCCGGGAGCTGGTGCTGGTGCCGTGCCTGAATGATCACCCGGAGTGGGTGAGGGTGTTGGCTGATATGAGTGAAAAGGCCTGAATCGAAGGGGCCGCCTTGCGGCCCCTACCGACCGTTTATACATCCAGCTTCTTGTGCTTCCAGCTGTCATTACCCGGCAGAATCAGGTTCAGCGCAATAGCCACAATGGCGCACAGGGCGATGCCCTTCAGGCCCCAGTCATCCGGGCCGTCACCGCTGCCGATCAGCACGCCGCCGATACCGAACACCAGTGTCACCGAGACGATCACCAGGTTGCGTGCTTCGCCCAGGTCAATCTTGTGGCGGATCATGGTGTTCATGCCCACCGCTGCAATCGAGCCGAACAGCAGGCACAGAATGCCGCCCATCACCGGCACCGGGATGCTCTGCAGCAGCGCGCCGAACTTGCCGATGAACGCCAGGGTAATGGCGAAGACCGCCGCCCAGGTCATGATCTTCGGGTTGTAGTTCTTGGTCAGCATCACCGCGCCGGTCACTTCGGCATAGGTGGTGTTGGGCGGGCCGCCGAACAGGCCGGCTGCAGTAGTCGCCAGGCCGTCGCCCAGCAACGTCCGGTGCAGGCCAGGCTTCTTCAGGTAGTCACGGCCGGTCACGCTGCCCACTGCAATCACCCCGCCGATATGCTCGATCGCCGGCGCCAGCGCAACCGGGACGATGAACAGAATGGCCTGCCAGTTGAACGCAGGGGCGGTGAAATTGGGGATTTCCAGCCACGGTGCGGCAGCGATCCTGGCGGTGTCGACCACGCCAAAGGCGAACGACAGGGCAAAGCCCACCAGCACGCCGGAGATGATGGGCACCAGGCGGAAAATGCCCTTGCCGAATACGGCAACGATCAAGGTTGTCAGCAGCGCTGGCATCGAGATCAGCATGGCCGTCTTGTACGGCATCAGCGCTGTACCATCCCCACCTTTGCCCATCGCCATGTTGGCGGCGATCGGTGCCATGGCCAGGCCGATGGAGATGATCACCGGGCCGATCACCACCGGCGGTAGCATGCGGTCGATGAAACCGGTGCCGTTGATTTTTACCATCAGGCCCATGAAGGTGTACACGAAGCCAGCAGCCATTACGCCGCCCATGGTCTCGGCCAGGCCGAACTGGCCTTTGGCGAGGATGATCGGCGTGATGAAGGCAAAGCTCGAGGCCAGGAACACCGGTACCTGACGTCCGGTGACCAGCTGGAATAGCAGGGTGCCGATGCCGGCGGTGAACAGCGCGACGTTCGGGTCGAGGCCGGTGATCAGGGGCATCAGCACCAGCGCGCCGAATGCCACGAAGAGCATCTGCGCGCCCGAAACGACCTGGCGCCAGAGCGGGTCGTTGAAGCCGTCCTGCATGGTCAGGCGTCCTTTTGCTTGGTGCCGAAGATCTTGTCACCGGCATCACCCAGGCCTGGCACGATGTAGCCGTGCTCGTTCAGGCGCTGGTCGATCGAGGCGGTGTAGATCTTCACGTCCGGGTGGGCTTTTTCTACCACCTCGATGCCTTCTGGCGCGGCGACCAGCACCATGGCGCGAATCTCTTTGCAGCCGGCCTTTTTCAGCAGGTCGATGGTGGCAACCATCGAGCCGCCGGTGGCCAGCATCGGGTCGATGATCAGGGCCAGGCGCTGGTTGATGTCCGGCGCGAGCTTTTCCAGGTAGGTGTGGGCTTCGAGGGTTTCTTCGTTTCGGGCAACGCCGACGGCGCTGACCTTGGCACCCGGGATCAGGCTGAGCACGCCGTCGAGCATGCCGATGCCGGCGCGCAGGATCGGTACTACGGTGATCTTCTTGCCGGCGATTTTTTCAACCGAGACCTTGCCACACCAGCCGTCGATCTCGTAGGTTTCGAGGGGCAGGTCCTGGGTGGCTTCATACGTCAGGAGCGCGCCGACTTCCTGGGCGAGTTCGCGAAAATTCTTGGTGCTGATATCGGCACGGCGCATCAGGCCAAGCTTGTGGCGGATCAGCGGATGGCGGATCTCACGAGTGGGCATAGGGGAGGGCTCCGAAAGGCGGGCAAAAAAACCGCGCTAGATTAATCTATTCAGCCTGTGCTGTCGTCTGGTCATTCTGGACGTTAGTCCATAAATGCTTGATCTGTGACGAGCGGATGCGTACCTTTGCCCGCTTTTCCAAAATGCCCCCCCGGAGAGCGCCATGTCCGCCGATCTCGAGCATATCCGTCAAGTCATGCGTGAAGCTGACTGCCTGTACACCGAAGCCGAAGTCGAAGCGGCCATCGCCAAAGTCGGCGAGCAGATCTGCAAGGACCTGCACGACAAGAACCCGGTTGTGTTCTGCGTGATGAACGGCGGCCTGATCTTCTCCGGCAAACTGCTGACCCACCTGCAGTTCCCGCTGGAAGCCTCCTACCTGCACGCTACCCGCTACCGCAACCAGACCAGCGGCGGCGAGCTTTTCTGGAAGGCCAAGCCGGAAGTGTCCTTCATAGACCGTGACGTGTTGATCGTTGACGATATCCTCGACGAAGGCCACACCCTCAGCGCCATCATCGAGTTTTGCAAGCATGCCGGCGCCCGCTCGGTGTACACCGCTGTGCTGATCGACAAGGATCACGACCGCAAGGCAAGCCCTGACCTCAAGGCCAACTATGTGGGCCTGCCTTGTGTCGATCGCTATATCTTCGGTTACGGCATGGACTACAAAGGGTACTGGCGCAACGCTAACGGCATCTTCGCCGTAAAGGGGCTGTAACCGTGCGCCAGCCTGCGTTCATCGACCAATCGCTGTTCGCCGGGCTGGCCGAAAAGGCCGCTGCCAATCCGCGCGGGCGGCAGCACCATAACTTTCACGCTATGGAAGAGCCCTGCCACCGCATGGCGGTCGGGCTGCAACCGAGCACCTACATTCCGCCGCATCGCCATGTGAGCGCCGACAAGGCTGAAACCTTGATAGCGCTCAAGGGGTGCTTTGGCCTGCTGATCTTCGATGAGCAAGGCGCGGTGACTGACAAGCGGGTGCTGCAGGCCGGTGGCGACTGTCTGGGTGTGGATCTGGCGCCTGGTACCTACCATGGCTTGGTGGTGCTTGAGCCCGACAGCATCCTGTTCGAGTGCAAGGCTGGGCCATACCGACCAGTGGGCGAGGGCGAGCACGCACACTGGGCGCCGCGCGAGGGTGAAGCCGGCGTGGCCGATTACCAGGCCTGGATGCGCGCGCAGTTCGATTGATATCGGCTGTACCCGGCATGCTAGAGTGCTCCTTCATACAAGGAGCCTCACATGCGTGCGATTCTTCCCCTCCTGCTGGCGGTCAGCCTGCCGCTCGCTGCCGCACCGCTGCACAGTCAGTTCCTGCCACCGGATGACCAGTCCCTGCGCCAGGAAGCGCCGACCAGCCAGCAATTGCTGCAAGTGACTGACTATTCGGTGGTCGTAGGGGCCCAGCGCCAGTCCGATCAGCAGCCGATCCCGATCACATCGTCGTTGCAGGTGCGCCTGAAGGGCAAGCCGCTGAGCAAGGGCGCGACCATTGCCCAGGTGCTGCTGACGTTCGATGGTGAAGCGGCCAAAAGCCTGAAAAAGCCTGTGTATGACGCTAAAACCCGCACCTTGAGCCTGAATTACCCGGTCAGCAACTACCGGGTGGTCATGGACCTGCTGCGTAACGAAACCCTGTACGTGCAGTTTCTGACTTACGGCAACGGCCATATCTGGGCCGACCTGCACACCGGGACGGTACGTACGCGTTGAGGCGCGAAGCCTGCGGGGGGTAAACTGCCGGCCTTCGAAATTCCGTGATGGTCCAGTTGGAGTCGGCAATGCGTAAAGACAAGAAACAGGTAATCGGTGACGAAATCAGCGACGACTACATCAAGTCGTTCCTTCAGTTCGAGCCGGCCGATGGTGTGACTTCGCCGTCGCTGCACAAGCTGGTCAAGGCCTACCGCGGCCTGCGCGTGGACGACTTTGAGCGCTTTGTAGGCTTCTTCGTCGAAGCTGGCCTGGACCTGGATGGCAAGGACGAGCACGGCAAGACCTTCGTCGAGCAGATTGCCGACCAGCGCAATGCCCCTGAGTACATCGAGATCATCGATAAAGCCCGCGG
>NZ_BCBP01000097.1:0-17341 GCF_001753955.1 Pseudomonas sp. NBRC 111139 | reverse complement strand
CGCTCGAGCTCACAGGCGCCACTTCGCTCAAGACATGAACCTCGTGCACCCACCCCATTTTCCTGTCAGGCTCCCAGCAGAACCCAGCTTCACCTGCGAGAACACCATGACCCAAGCCCCGCCTGCTCTCATCCGCGAAACCTTCCCTGTCGGCCCCTTGCAGTGCAACTGCACGCTGATCGGCGACCCCCTGACCAAGAAAGCCATGGTCGTCGACCCGGGTGGTGATGTGGACAAGATCCTTGCCCGCCTGCAGGTCCACGGCCTGACGCTGGTGAGCATCATCCACACCCATGCGCACTTCGACCACTTCCTCGCGTCAGGCAAGCTCAAGGAGCTGACGGGTGCCACGCTGCACCTGCACAAGGACGACCAGATGCTGTGGGACAACCTTGAGATGCAGTGCCAGATGTTCGGCGTACCTTACACCCCGGTACCGGCACCGGACCGCTGGCTGGGCGATGACGAAGAACTGGCCTGCGGCTGCGGTGTGGCGTTGCACACGCCAGGCCATACCCCGGGCTCGATGAGCTTTTGGTTCGCCGACGCCAAGTTGTTGATTGCCGGTGACACCCTGTTCCGCCGGGGGATTGGCCGCACCGATTTGTGGGGTGGCGACCAGCGGGCAATCGTGCGTTCCATCAAGGAGCGGCTGTACCGGCTGGACGAAGAGGCCATCGTGGTGACCGGCCACGGGCCCGACACCCGTTTGGGCGACGAGATGCGGGAAAACCCATTCGTGCGTGCCTGATGGCACATGAAGGCACTTTCATGGAATTTTTCGTTGCCGATGCGTTCCAAGGCTGGCATAGAACCCTTTGGGATCTGCCGCATTTATGAATTTCAGTAGGAGCTTGTCCATGTTCACCATGCGTCGTCTGATTATCGTCGCAACCGCCGCTGCACTGATGACCGGCTGTGCCGGCCAGAACCCCTACGACAACCAGGGTCAGGCGCAGGGCTCCACAGGGATGAGCAAGACCGCCAAGTACGGCGGCCTGGGGGCGCTGGCCGGTGCCATCGCCGGCGCTGCCATCGACCACAACAACCGTGGCAAGGGTGCACTGATCGGTGCTGCCGCTGTGGGTGCCGCTGCAGCCGGTTATGGCTATTACGCCGACAAGCAGGAAGCCGAGCTGCGCGCGCAAATGGCCAACACAGGTGTGGAAGTGCAGCGTCAGGGTGACCAGATCAAGCTGATCATGCCGGGCAACATCACCTTCGCCACCGACTCGGCCAACATCGCCCCAAGCTTCTACTCGCCGCTGAACAACCTGGCTGGCTCGTTCAAGCAATTCAACCAGAACACCATCGAAGTGGTTGGCTTCACCGACAGCACGGGCAGCCGCCAGCACAACATGGACCTGTCCCAGCGCCGTGCGCAGGCGGTCAGCACCTACCTGACTTCGCAGGGTGTGGATGCCTCGCGTATCTCTGTACGTGGCATGGGCCCGGACCAGCCGATCGCCAGCAATGCTGACGCCAATGGTCGTGCGCAGAACCGCCGTGTGGAAGTGAACCTGAAGCCGATTCCGGGTCAGCAGTATGAGCAGCAAGGTCAGGTTCAGCAGTATCCCTGATTGACCTTCAGGGCTGCTTTGCGGCTCTGTGGGAGCGGGCAATCCCGCTCCCACAAAGCTTGCAAAGAAGCCTCTGCTTTTAGCGCGCCACGCTGGCCTGAATCGCCGTCAGGGCAATGGTATGCACGATATCGTCAACCTGCGCCCCACGCGGCAAGTCGTTCACCGGTTTGCGCAAACCCTGCAGCATCGGCCCCAGGCTGACCCCGTCGGCACTGCGCTGCACCGCCTTGTGGGTCGTATTGCCGGTATTCAGGTCGGGGAACACGAACACCGTGGCGCGCCCGGCCACCGGGCTCGCCGGCGCCAGCTCTCGTGCGATCGCCGGGTTGGCCGCTGCGTCATACTGCAACGGCCCATCGATCAGTAGCTCCTGGGCCGCGTCCTGTGCCAGGCGTGTCGCTTCGCGCACTTTCTCGACTTCTTCATCGCTGGCCGAATCGCTTGAATAACTGATCATCGCCACCCGTGGCGCGATGCCGAAGGCCTGCGCCGATTCGGCACTCTGCTGGGCAATCTCCGCCAGCTCGGCAGCGCTTGGGTGCGGGTTCATCACGCAGTCGCCGTACACCAGTACCTGCTCGGGGAACAGCATGAAGAACACCGACGAGACCAGGCTCGAGCCGGGTGCGGTCTTGATCAGCTGCAGGGCCGGGCGGATGGTGTTGGCCGTGGAGTGCACCAGGCCCGAGACCAGGCCGTCTACTTCGTCCAGGGCCAGCATCATGGTGCCGATCACCACCGGGTCTTCCAGCTGCTGCTCGGCCATCGGTGCGTTGAGGTTCTTGCTTTTGCGCAGCTCGACCATGGGTTCCACGTAGCGCCCGCGAATCAGTTCGGGGTCGAGAATCTCCAGCCCTGGCGGCAACGTGATGCCCTGGGCGCGGGCCACGGCGTCGACGTCTTCGGGTTTGGCCAGCAGCACGCAGCGGGCGATGCCGCGGGCCTGGCAGATGGCTGCGGCCTGCACCAACAGTGGCTCGGCGCCTTCTGGCAGGACGATGCGCTTGTTGGCTTGCTGCGCACGCTGGATCAGCTGGTAGCGGAACACTGCCGGCGACAGGCGCAGTTCGCGCGGCGTGCCGCAGCGTTGGTGCAGCCAGGCCGCGTCGAGGTGGCTGGCGACGAAGTCGGTGATGAACTCGGCACGCTCGCGGTCGTCCACCGGGATTTCGCGGTTCAGCGAGTTGAGCTGGTTGGCGGTGTCGTACGAGCCGGTGCTGACCGAAAGGATCGGCAGGCCGGCCTGCAGGGCACCGCGGCACAGGCCGAGGATGCGCACGTCAGGCTTGCTGTCGCTGGTCAGCAGCAAGCCGGCCAGGGGCACGCCATTGATCGCTGCCAGGCTGACAGCGAGGATGATGTCGTCGCGGTCGCCGGGGGTTACCACCAGGGTACCCGAGGTCAGTAGCGGGACCGTGTTGGCCACCGTGCGTGCACAGATGATGATCTTGCTCATGCGCCGCTGCTCGTAATCGCCGGCATTGAGCACCTGGGCGCCGAGCAGCTCGGCCACATCGCGTGTCCGCGGTGCGTTCAGCTCGGGCTGGTAGGGGATGCAGCCAAGCAGGCGGAAGTCATTGCCACGCAGCAATGGCGAGTGCTCGCGCAGGCGGGTGGCGAAGTCCGCCATGCTCTCGTCGGTACGCACCTTGTTGAGGATCACCCCGAGCACTTTCGGGTCGCGTGGGCCGCCAAACAGTTGGGCTTGCAGTTCGACCCGGCCAGACAGCTCGCTGAGCACTTCGTTTTCCGGGGCCGATACCAGGATTACTTCGGCATCCAGGCTCTTGGCCAGGTGCAGGTTGACCCGTGCTGCGTAGCTGGCGTGGCGTGTGGGCACCATTCCCTCGACCACAACCACGTCATTGCCGATGCAGGCTTGCTGGTAGAGGCGGATGATTTCTTCAAGCAGCTCGTCCAGCTGGCCATCGCCGAGCATGCGCTCGACGTGGGCCAGGCTCAGTGGGACCGGTGGCTTGATACCGTGGGTGCGGGCGACCAGTTCGGTGGAGCGCTCGGGGCCGGTGTCACCCGGGTGGGGCTGGGCGATAGGCTTGAAGAAGCCGACCTTCAGGCCGGCACGCTCCAAGGTGCGCACCAGGCCCAGGCTGATCGAAGTCAGGCCGACACCAAAGTCGGTCGGCGCAATGAAAAATGTCTGCATGCGTGCTTCTCGAAATAAGCGGTGCAAGAAATTAACGGTCAAGGGTAGCGCTATCGGCCCCTTGTGCGCACCAGCCGCAAGCGAAAGGCTGGCCGATGTGCTGCGCACGTTGTGCCGGGTCGAGCACCCAAGGGCGTGCCTGCCACGGCGGCTGGTGGCGCAGGTGCTGGGTATGGCCGCACGAAAGTTCCACCACCCAGTGGCCTTCTTCGTCCTGATGAAAGCCGTTGATCCGACTGATGGGCCGTTGCTCGTCTGCACCACGTTCGCAATCGGACGATGGCAAGGTTACACTTGTCCGCTCTACATTCTTTTGCAAAAGGTCTTGCCCCATGCTGATCGCCGCCAACAAGGCTGTCTCCATCGACTATACCCTGACCAACGACGCCGGGGAGACCATCGACAGCTCCGCCGGTGGCGCGCCGCTGGTTTACCTGCACGGTGCCGGCAACATCATCCCGGGCCTGGAAAAAGCCCTGGAAGGCAAGCAGGCTGGTGACGAGCTGAACGTTTCCATTGAACCTGAAGAGGCCTACGGCGAGTACCTGGCCGAACTGGTCAGCACCCTGAACCGTAGCCTGTTCGAAGGTGTCGACGAGCTGGAAGTGGGCATGCAGTTCCACGCTTCGGCGCCGGACGGCCAGATGCAGATCGTCACCATCCGCGACATCGACGGCGACGACGTCACCGTTGATGGCAACCACCCGCTGGCCGGTCAGCGCCTGACCTTCCAGGTCAAGGTTGTGAACGTGCGTGACGCCAGCGACGAAGAAATCGCTCACCGTCACATCCACGGTGAAGGTGGCCATCACCACTGATTTTCTGCGCTAAGCTCAGAAAGTCGCCAGGCGCTCGGGCAAGCCGATTTGCCTTCCTACGGGAGGTGAACGGTTTGGACGAGCGCCTTTTTAGTGGGCGAAATTCGCCTGCACGGCAACCGGGAACCTGAGAGGGGATTTCATCATGAGTGCATTTCACGACCTGAAACTGGAAGCGCTGAACGGCGGAGAGCTGCCCCTCGCACCCTTCAAGGGCCAAGTGGTGCTGGTGGTCAACGTCGCCTCCAAATGTGGCCTGACGCCACAATACAAGGCCCTGGAAAACCTCTACCAGATCTACAAGGACAAGGGCTTCAATGTGCTTGGCCTGCCGTGCAACCAGTTTGCCGGGCAGGAGCCGGGTAGCGAAAAGGAAATCCAAGACTTCTGCAGCCTCAACTACGGGGTCAGCTTCCCGCTGGGGGGCAAGCTGGAGGTCAACGGGCCGCAGCGCCATTCGTTGTACCGCCTGCTGGCAGGCGAGGGGGCCGAGTTCCCCGGTGACATTACCTGGAATTTCGAGAAGTTTCTGGTAGGCAAGGATGGCCGGGTGCTGGCGCGTTTCTCACCCCGCACGGCGCCGGATGACCCAGCAGTGGTGCAGGCCATTGAAAAAGCACTGGTCTGAATAGTGCCGTGCGCGATCATTGTGGCACCTGCGAAGCCGAGCGCCGCCTGCGCGGCGCTCGCTTTCACAGGCGCTGCACATACTGCGTCGAACGCCCAGCCGCAGCACTGACATTGCGACAAGCGCTATCCAGATACCCCTCGAACTGCTCGACAATCGCCGGCCAGCCTTGGCGGCTGGCATGCTGTCGCGCATTCAGGCGCACCCTGCGCAACGTCTCCACTTCTTCCAGCAACCAGCACGCTGCATCGACAAACGCCGCCTGGTCCCCCGGCATGGCCAGCGCGCCACTGTGGCCATGGCGAATATGCTGCGCTGCGGCCGCCTCGTCATAAGCAACCACCGCCAACCCTGAGGCCATGGCCTCGAGCACCACATTGCCGAAGGTTTCGGTCAGGCTCGGGAACAGGAACAGGTCGCCGCTGGCATAGTGCTCGGCCAGTCGTTCACCGCGCTGGGCGCCGCAAAACACGGCGTCCGGTATCTCTTGTTCAAGCCTGGCGCGCTGAGGCCCGTCGCCGACCATGATCAGGCGCAGGCGCTTCTGTGGATAGGTCGTGCGTAATGCCTCAAAGCAAGGCCTTAGGAGGCCTAGGTTCTTTTCCGCCGCCAGTCGCCCGACATGCAGTACGGCGATATCCTCCGGGCCTAGCCCCCAGCTTTCGCGCAGGGCCTGGCTGCGCCGGGCTGGATTGAACAGGCAGGCATCGACCCCTCGGGCCAGCAGCTCCAGGCGTTCGAAGCCGCGACGCTCCAGCTCCAGGCGCTGGCTGGCACTTGGCACCAAGGTGATTGCCGTGCGCCGATGGAACCAGCGCAAGTAGTGAGTGAGCAGGCGCGCCAGCAGGCCAAGGCCGTACTGGCCGGAATACTGCGGGAAGTTGGTGTGAAAGCCACTGACCACTGCCACCCCCAGGCGTCGGGCCGCGCGTAGGGCGCTGAGCCCCAGCGGTCCTTCGGTGGCGATGTACAGTACATCCGGGCGCTGCCGGCGCCAGCGGCGCAACAGCTTGTGCATCGACACTTCGCCCCACTGCAAACCCGGGTAGCCAGGCAGCGCCCAGCCACGGCACAGCATCAGGTGCGGGTCGTTGTACGCGTGCCCTTCGCCTGCCTGGCGTGGGCGCACCACCTCGACCTCATGGCCGCGTTGGCGCAACCCTTCACTGAGGCGGCCAAGGGTGTTGGCCACGCCATTGATCTCGGGTGGGAAGGTTTCGCTGACCAAGGTAATGCGTAGGGCGGGTGTATTCATGACAAAAAGTTTCCGCCTGCCGGGTTGCGCTAATGTGACCGCCTTGTGACGTAAAGATGACGCCTGACCGCTGGCACGTTTGCCTTCATGAATATTTCCTCGCACAGCACTCAAGAAGGTGTCCCCGGCAGCCGATGAAGATGCATTCGACTACGTGATGCGCTCCAGGAGAGCGGTGATGTTCAACAACAAGCTCAAGCAAGAAATCCGGCAACTGCGCGAAGACCTGATGTCCATCGAACAGGTCAAGAGTAGTCTCGACAGCGAGATGCTGGTGCTGCAGCTCGATCCTCAGGGACGGATCGAGATGGTCAACGGCAACTTCGAGAGCGAGATGCTCTACCGTGCCGAACAATTGCTTGGACGCAATATCGAGGACATCGTCCCTGCCCACGTAAAGTCGCTGGACTTCTACCAGCGCATGAAAAGCGCGATCAGCCGTGGCGAACACCTGAACGGTGCGTTCCGTCTTCTGCGTGGCGATGGCCAGGAAGCCTGGCTGCGTTCGATCCTGCAGCCGGTGAAGAACAGCGAGGGGCGCATCAAGTACTTCACCCTGCATTCCAGCGACCTCACCCGAACCATCGAGACCTCACGCGAGCACGAAAGCCTGATCAAGGCGTTGATGCGCTCTACTGCGGTGATCGAGTTCGACCTCGACGGCATCATTCTCACTGCCAACGATCGTTTCCTGGCCACCGTCGGCTATCGCCTGGAGCAGATTCGCGGTAAGCACCACCGCATGTTCTGCGAACCGCAGGAGGCCAACTCGGCCGGCTACCAAGCGTTCTGGGACCGGCTGCGCCGTGGCGAATATGTTGCCGAGCGCTTCAAGCGCATCGATGCCCATGGCCGGGTGATCTGGCTGGAGGCCTCGTACAACCCGATCTTCGATGCCCACGATGTGCTGTACAAGGTGGTCAAGTTCGCCACCGTGATCACCGATCAGGTCAACCAGGAGCTGGCAGTGGCCGAGGCGGCAGATGTCGCCTACAACACCTCGCTGGGTACCGATGTCAGTGCTCGCAAGGCCACCGAAGTGGTCACCCAGACTGTCACCGTGATGCGTGGACTGGAGGCTTCGATGCAAGAGGCGGCCGACGGGATCCAGGCGCTGGATACCCAGTCGCGGGTGATCGGTTCGATCATCAAGACCATCAGCGACATTGCTGGGCAGACCAACCTGCTGGCCCTTAACGCGGCCATCGAAGCCGCCCGTGCCGGTGAGCAAGGGCGGGGCTTTGCCGTCGTTGCCGACGAAGTTCGCCAACTGGCCTCTCGCACCAGCACCGCCACCGAAGAAATCGCCCGGGTGGTACAGCAGAACGAACAACTGGCGCAGGCGGCAGTGTCGATCATCGACACCAGCAAGCGCCAGGCCGAACAGGGGCTGGCGCTGGCGGATGAGACGGGCAGCGTGATTGTCGAGATCCAGGACGGGGCGAAGCGGGTGGTGGATGTGGTGGGGCAGTTTTCCAGCCGGTTGGGGCAGTGAAACCCAGGCCAGGCACGCTCTGCTTTTTTGTGTGGCCTTGTGTCGCGATAGGGCCGCAGAGCGGCCCCAGATTTCAGCGCCACTGCACAGATTGCCGGGGCCGCTTTGCGGCCCTATCGCGACACAAGGCCGCTCCCACAGGGGCCCGCGCCATTCATGTCAATCGCACACGGCCCAGGAATCAGCTCCGCTCCCGCACCCAGAACAACGTAGCCCCGGCCACTGCCGCCGGCATCATCAGCACGTTCACGCCTGGAATCATCAGCGCCAGGTAGGTGATGCCGCCAAAGCCCAGGCTCTGCCAGCGCTTCTGCCGTAGCCAGGCCAGCATGTCCTGCCAGCTCATCTTGTTGTTGTCCGCCGGGTAGTCGATGTACTGGATGGCCATCATCCACACGCCAAAGATCAGCCACAGCGGCGCAGCCACCACGTTGACCACCGGGATCAGCGACAGGATGAACAGGCCGATGGCGCGTGGCAGGAAGTAGCCCAGCTTGCGCATTTCGCGGCTGAAGGTGCGCGGTACCATGGCTGCCAGCTCGCCCCAGCTGAAGGCTGGGAAGGTGTCTTCGCCACGCACTACCACCTCGACCTTTTCCGCCAGAAAACCGTTGAACGGCGCGGCAATGATGTTGGCCACCAAGGTGAAGGTGAAGAACACCATCAGCACCAGCAAGGCAACGAACAGCGGCCAGAGGATGTAGCTGAGGAAGCTCAGCCAGTCAGGCAGCGTGGGCATCAGGGCATCGAGCCACAGGCCGAACTGGTGGCCGGCGAAGTAGATCAGGCCACCGAACAGCAACAGGTTGACCGCCAGAGGCAGCAGCACGAACAACCGCAGGTTGGGGCTCAGCACCAGTTTCAGGCCTTCGCGCAGGTATTGGGGGCCAGAGAGGACAGGGGCTTGCATCTAGAGACTCCGCAGAGAAGGAAAACGCGCTGACCTTACCGAGTTTGCCGCGCCGACGAAAGGCGCGCCGTGGGCGGGAAACGGGATGTAACAAAAGCGCCCGGGGCTTGTTTATCGATGAAATCGCAGCATAGGCGATGCCTATGAGGTGGATTGTCTAAGGATATTTCCTTAATCTTTGCGACCTCGCTACAGTGCGCTCAACTTTTCGCTTTGCGGGCCTGCGCGTTTTAGCCTTCCCCAAGTGCTGCGTGGGTCCTTTTTAATTTCTTGGCTGGCGCAGCCGGTACACCGATGCCGGCCTTGCGGCCCGCTCGACAGGAGTTCGACATGTCTGAAGTACGTCATTCGCGCGTCATCATTCTCGGTTCCGGCCCTGCCGGTTACAGCGCTGCGGTGTATGCCGCCCGTGCCAACCTCAAGCCGCTGCTGATCACCGGCATGCAGGCGGGTGGCCAGCTGACCACCACCACCGAAGTCGACAACTGGCCGGGCGACCCCCACGGCCTGACCGGCCCGGCTCTGATGCAGCGTATGCAAGAGCACGCCGAGCGTTTTGAAACCGAAATCGTCTTCGACCACATCAACGCTGTCGACCTGGCCAACAAGCCGTTCACCCTGCAGGGTGACAGCGGCAAGTACACCTGTGATGCGCTGATCATCGCCACTGGCGCCAGCGCTCGCTACCTGGGCCTGCCGTCGGAAGAAACCTTCATGGGCAAGGGTGTTTCGGCCTGTGCCACCTGTGACGGTTTCTTCTACCGCAACAAGCCGGTCGCCGTGGTCGGTGGTGGTAACACTGCCGTGGAAGAGGCACTGTACCTGGCCAACATCGCCAGCAAAGTGACCCTGGTACACCGTCGCGAAACCTTCCGCGCCGAGAAGATCCTGGTCGACAAGCTGAACGCCCGTGTGGCCGAAGGCAAGATCGAGCTCAAGCTCAACGCCACCCTGGACGAAGTGCTGGGTGACAACATGGGTGTAACCGGTGCGCGCCTGAAGAACAACGACGGCAGCAGCGACGAAATCAAGGTCGACGGCGTGTTCATCGCCATTGGCCACACCCCGAACACTTCGCTGTTCGAAGGCCAGCTGACCCTGAAAGACGGCTACCTGGTAGTCAACGGCGGCCGCGAAGGCAACGCCACCGCGACCAACGTCGAGGGTGTGTTTGCCGCTGGCGACGTGGCTGACCACGTTTACCGCCAGGCCATCACGTCGGCCGGTGCGGGCTGCATGGCAGCGCTGGATGTCGAGCGCTACCTGGACGGTTTGGCCAACGCCTCGTCCTGATCTGAGAAAAAGGGGTGCAAAGCGCCCCCAATAAAAAACCGGCCAAGCGCCGGTTTTTTATTGCCTGCAATCAGCTCACAGGCTCAGTCGCATCGACAGGTCCACCGCTTTCACATCCTTGGTCATGGCACCAATCGAGATGTAGTCCACCCCTGTCTCGGCGATCACCCGCAGGGTCGTTTCGTTGACCCCGCCGCTGGCTTCAAGTTTGGCTTTGCCCGCGGTAATGCGCACGGCTTCGCGCATTTCGTCCAGGTTCAGCTCGTCGAGCATGATGATGTCCGCGCCAGCGGCCAGCGCCTGGCGCAGTTCGTCCAGGCTTTCGACCTCGATTTCCACCGGCTTGCCCGGCGCAATGCGGTGTGCTGCGGCCACCGCCTCGGCTACGCCGCCGCTGGCGGCGATGTGGTTTTCCTTGATCAGGAAGGCGTCGTACAGGCCTATGCGGTGGTTGTCGCACCCACCGCAGGTCACTGCGTATTTTTGCGCCAGGCGCAGGCCCGGCAGGGTTTTGCGGGTGTCCAGCAGGCGCACCTGAGTGCCTGCAACCAAGTCGGCGAGGAAGCGCGCACGGGTGGCGACCCCCGACAGCATCTGCAGGAAGTTCAGTGCGCTGCGCTCCCCACTGAGCAGCGAACGGGCCGGGCCTTCCAGGTGGAACAACGGCTGATTGGCAGTGGCCTGCTCACCGTCGGCCACCTGCCAGTGCACAGCAACGCGCGGGTCGAGCTGGCGGAATACGGCATCGACCCAAGCGGTACCGGCGACCACGCAGTTTTCACGGGTGATGATGGTCGCTTTGGCCAGGCGCTCGGCCGGAATCAGTTGCGCGGTGATATCGCCACTGCCGATGTCCTCCAACAGCGCGCGGCGCACGTTGGCTTCAATTTCAGCGGTCAGGTCGGCAAGGCGTAGGTTCGGCATGGTCGGCTCCACAAGCTAGGTGCCCGCGATTATAGGGCAGGGGGCCGGTGTGTACAGCCGCCTTGGCGCTGACCTTTGGTCGGGCGTTGTGAGTAATCGGAGCCGATCAGGGTCATTAGCCAGCCAGCGAAACGGCGCTGGTAGCTATACGGTTTTTTACCGATAATGGCGACTGGTATTTGGCGCCATGGCTTTGACGATTTTCAGCCCTTTCGGGCAAGACACCCTGCAAGGAGTCCAGGATGCAAAAAGAAGGCAAGGTGGTGCCCTTGGCGGCAGCCATCGACCGAGGGGGGCGCACGCCTCATCCTTGCCTTCCGGTCGTGTTGCTGCAGGTGCGCGACAAGGCCGCGTTGCAGTTGCGTCAGGGCCTGCAGGACTTGTTCGACAATGCCGATGACATGCTCTTCGGAATGGCCGACAAGGCCTCGGACCGCGGTGACCAGAACCTGTACTTCGAGGCCATGCGTGACCTGCGCCTGAAGCGCAAGAGCATCGAGCGTGGTTTTCTGGATACGTTCCATGGTGCTTTCCTCCGAGCCGGCCAGGTCGACTTGCTGGCAAACCTGGTCGAGCCGGGCAACCCGCGCAGCAAGGCTCAAATGGAGCGGGCCGCCGCCATCGAGGGCATGGTGGCGCGGGTACTGTCACGCGATGGCATTGCCCTGCAGCAACTGGGTCTGCGCCTGCAGGCATTGCTCGACCGCCCCCTGTACGAGCAGCACAACCCATTGGGGCCAGCCGCGCTGTGTCGTTACTTCCTCGAGGCCGGGCGTAATCTGGGCGTTGGCCTGCGGGTCAAGCTGGTGCTGCTGAAGCTGTTCGAGCGTTATGTGCTACGTGATGCCGATGTGATCTATGGCGAAGCCAACCAGTTGCTGGCCGCTGCCGGCGTACTGCCCGAGCTGCAACCGGCGCCGCGCCGGCGTGCCGAAGACCGGCGCATGCGTGCGCGACCCGGGCCGGCGAACCTTGGCCAGGAGGAGGGGGCGGACGCCGCAGGGCAGGCGTTGTTTACCTCGTTGCAGGCACTGCTGGCGCCGGTGCGCGGGCAGTTCGCTCCGCGCTTGCACGCGGTGGCTGCCGCCCAGCCGATCAGTACCGCTGACCTGCTCCGGCTACTGTCGCATTTGCAGCGCTATGTGCCCGCCACGTACGAGGCCGATGACTTCGAGCTCGGCCAGCAGCTTGAGCAGCTGCTGTTGCGGGTCAGCGTGCGCAGCGGCACGCGTCGGCGCCTTCACGTGGCTGATGAAGACATGATCAACCTGGTTGGCCTGCTGTTCGCGTTCATCCACAACGATGACAACCTGCCGGCCAGCCTGCGGGCGCTGATTGCGCGCCTTCATATTCCCCTGCTCAAGGTGGCACTACTGGACAAGGGGCTGTTCAGCCGGGTTAGCCACCCGGCGCGCCGTTTGCTCAACGAAATCGCTGGCGCCGCGATTGGCTGGGAGTGCGGCAGCGAAGGCCAGCGTGACAGCCTGCACGTGCGGGTAGAGCGTATCGTCCAGCGCCTGCTCAATGATTTTGCCGACGATGCAAGCCTGTTCGCCGAGTTGCTCGACGACTTCCTGGCATTCAATCAGGACGAACGGCGACGTAACGAGTTGCTGGAGCAACGCACTCGCGACGCCGAAGAAGGCCGTGCCCGGGCAATGCAAGCCAGGCAGCAGGTGCAGCACGTGCTCAACCAGCGCCTGCGTGGCCGGGTACTGCCGCAGGTGGTGGTGCAAATGCTGGTGCAGGCCTGGAGCCAGGTACTGCTGCTGGCTTGGCTGAAACAGGGCGAGGGCTCACAGGCCTGGCACGACGCAGTGCAGACGATGGACATGCTGCTGGCCAGCATCACGCCGCCACATGAGCCACAAGCCTTGCTGCAGCAAGTGCCAGGCCTGCTCAAGGCGCTGCGCGATGGCCTGGCCAGTGTAGCCCTGGACGCGGTGGCGACCCGCGAGTTCTTCCTGCAACTGGAACAGTTGCACCTGCGGGCCTGCGCAGGTAATGAGGCGCTGCCGGGCAGGGAGGGCCAATCCTTGGGCGATGTGCGGGTGGCCGAAGAGATTGTGCTGGCTATTGCCGAAGAGCCCGCCTGCGTGCCCCTGCACGCTGCCGACGGGCAGGCTGCAGCGCTGCGCCAGGCGCAACGCCTGCGCATCGGCACCTGGGTCGAGGTGCTCGACGAGGATGAACCACTGCGCTGCAAGCTGGTCGCGCGCATTGACAGCAGTGACAGGCTGGTGTTTGCCAACCGCACCGGCATGAAAGTGCGCGAGTGGAGCAGCGCCAGCCTGGCCCAGGCACTGCAGCGGCACGAAGTGCGCGTACTGGATGACCGTCTGTTATTCGAACGGGCGCTGGAGGCGGTACTTGAGAGCTTGCGGCAAGGGCAGGCGCAATAGGCAGACACATTACAATCATTCACATGCACACGGTGTTGGCCACAGGGCATACTGTGGGCATGTTCACGGCGTTTTTCAGGATCTGCCCATGCAATTGGACCGTGCCACTGGCTGGTTCCACGGAATCGGAATCACCCACTGCCCCTCGCCGAACTTCAATGCGCGCCCCGAAGGCGAATCGATTTCCCTGCTGGTGATCCACAACATCAGCCTGCCCCCGGCCTGTTTCGGCACGGGCAAGGTGCAGCAATTCTTCCAGAACCGCCTGGCTCCTGATGAACACCCGTATTTTGCCAGCATCAACCACTTGACTGTGTCGGCGCACCTGTTCGTCGAGCGTGACGGCGCGGTGACGCAGTTTGTGTCGTTGCATGACCGTGCCTGGCATGCGGGTGTGTCGAGCTTTGACGGGCGCGAAGGCTGTAACGACTTTTCCATCGGCATCGAGCTGGAAGGCACCGACGACCTGCCCTATACCGATGCCCAGTATGCGGTGCTGGAGCAACTCACCCGGCACATCCGCAGTGCCTGGCCGGCCATCGACCTGAACCGCATTCAGGGCCACAGCGACATTGCCCCGCAGCGCAAGACCGACCCCGGCCCGGCCTTCGACTGGCCGCGCTACCGCCAGGCGCTGCAGCACAACGAGGACAAGGCATGAGTTTTCTGGTGTTGGTGCTGGCGCTGTGGGTCGAGAAGTTTTCGGCGCTGCGCCATAAGGTGCAGCGTGACGGGTTCTTTCTTGGTGAACTGGTGCGCCTGGAACGCAGCGGCAAGGTGCACCCGTGGTGGACGTTGGCCATCCTGGTGTTGGCGCCGGTAGCGCTGCTGGTGTTGCTGCTGCATGTGCTGGAGCCTGTGGCGTATGGTTTGCTGGCGTTGCCGGTGCACCTGCTGGTGCTGATCTACAGCCTGGGCCGCGGCGATGCCAAGGCATCGTTGGGGGCGTTTCGTGATGCCTGGCGGCGGGGGGACGATCAGGCGGCGCTGCACGTAGCCGAGCGTGACCTGGGCCTGGTGGCCGATGAACCCCACAGCCTGCTGGTACGGGTGCAGGGTAACTTGCTGTGGCAGGTGTACCAGGGCTTTTTTGCGGTGATCTTCTGGTATTTCGTATTGGGCCCTGGCGCTGCGCTGGCTTATCGATTGTTGGCGCTGTGTAGTGAGCACAGCAAGCAGCCGGCTTTGAAGGCGCGTGCCGAGCAGTTGCGGCACATCATGGACTGGTTGCCGGTGCGGGCGCTGGCGTTGAGCTTTGCCCTGGTGGGCAACTTCCTCGCGGTGACACGGGTGATGCTGCACGAGGTGCTCAACTGGCACATCAGCGCCGGGCACCTGGTGGCTCGGGTGGGGCGGATTGCCGATGACATTCCCGAAGAAGAGGACAGCCAGCGCGGTTTGGGGCGGCTGGACAGTCTGTGGGAATTGCTGTTGCGCTGTGCAGTGCTGTGGTATGCCGGGTTCGCGCTGTGGACCGTGCTGGTCTGATTCGGGGCCAATCGCATCCCACGCGAATCCCGGTCACCCGAGTTTCACCAGCCGAACAACGTGCAAGCATTGCGGGTGCTGGCCTGTGCCAGCACCTCGACATCCAGCCCCATCACGTGCGCCAGCGCCGTGGCAATTTCCGGCAGATGCTCCGGGCTGTTGCGTACCCCCGGGTACATCGCCGGTGCCATGTCCGGTGCGTCAGTCTCCAGCACCACACTGTCCAGTGGCAGCCGCGCCAGCGTCTTGCGCAGCCGCAGCGCCTGCGGCCAGGTACCCGCACCGCCCAACCCCAGCAGGAAGCCCAGCTTGATGTACTCGCGGGCCTCTTCGTAGCTGCCGGCAAACGCATGAATCACCCCCGCCCGCGCTGGCTTGTAGCGCTTGAGTGTGGCAATCACCTGGGCATGGCTGCGGCGCACGTGCAGCAGGGCCGGTAGTTCGAAGTCGCAAGCCATCTGCAGTTGCGCTTCGAACAGCGCCTGCTGGCGGGTCTTGTCAAGGTCTGCGAGGTAATAGTCCAGGCCAAACTCACCTACGGCACATAGCCGCGGGTTGTCGCGCAGGCGCTCCAGCCACTCGCGCAACTGCACCAGGTGCTCAGGGCGATGCTGGTCGAGGTAGACCGGGTGCAGGCCAAGCGCGGCGAACAGGCGCGGCTCGGCGCAGGCCAGCTCCCACACGCGCTGGAAATTCGCCTGGTACACCCCCAGCACCACCATCCGCTCCAGCCCACGGGCCGCCGCGTTGGCCAGCAGGCGCGGACGGTCGGCGTCGAAGTCGGGGAAGTCCAGGTGGGTGTGGGTGTCGATCAGGCGCATGTTCAGGCCGCTGAGATGCGTTGCTTGAAGGTGCGGCCAACGGCGTGCACGCCGGGTTCATAGCGTTTTTCCTCGATGGCGGCCAGTGCCAGTTCAAGCGCAGTGGCGGCAATCTGGCCATGCTGCTGGGCCATGGCATTGACCGGCAGCGGCAGGAAGTCGAGCAACTGGTTGTCGCCAAAGGTACCCAGCTGCAGTTGGCGCGAGTCGACCGGGCGCGCCTGCAGGGTGTCGAACACGCCCTGCAACAGCACGTACGAAGTGGTCACCAGAGCATCCGGCAGACCCCCCAGGTCGTCGATCAGTTGCTGCATCAGGCGTTGGCCGCACTCACGGCTGAAGGCTTCGCCCTGATAGCGGCGCACTTCGCCGGTATAGCCTTGCAGGGCTTCGTCGAATCCGCCGGCACGCGCCTGGCTAACCGACAGCTCGGGGCGCGCGCCTATCAGGGCGATGCTGCGTGGGGCCGAGCTGAGCAGGCTGGCGGCCAGCTGGCGGCTGGCATCGCGGTCGTCGCTGATCACCGAGCAGAAGTGTGCGGGGTCCAGGCGGCGGTCGATGGCAATCACCGGCAGGCCTTTGTCCTGCAGTTCGCGGTAGCTGTCATCTTCTGGCGGCAGGCAACTGGCAACGAACAGCGCATCGCATCGGCGCGCACGGAACAGTTGCTGCAGTTGGCGCTCGCTGTCTGGCTGGTCGTCGCTGCTGGCGATCAGCAGCTGGTAGCCGCGGGCGCGGGCGCCTTGCTCCAGTTGCTTGGCAATGCGGGCGTAGCTGGGGTTCTCCAGATCCGGGAGAATGAAGCCCAGGGTGCGGGTATGCCGGCTGCGCAGCCCAGCAGCCTGCGGGTTGGGGGTGAAGCCGTGGGCTTCGACCACCGCGCGTACCCGCTCGACAGTACTGTTACTGATGCGCTGCTGTTCAGCCTTGCCATTGATGACGTAGCTGGCAGTGGTCACGGACACACCGGCCAGACGGGCGATATCGCTGAGTTTCACCGAATTTTCCTTGTTATTACCGGGGCTGGCTGTAAGGCCGGACCGGGTAGTTTGACCCGGTACAGGCATCACGCGCAGACGACCATTGTCGCAATTGTCCGACAGGATGGGGCTTTTTACTGGGCAGATTATCGAGTAACGTGGCCGTCTGGTCAGATTAAACGTTTCAGCTGCCGAATTTTCTGCCTCGGCTGCCACCTGCGCAAGGCTGCTGAACTGGCCCTTTATGTGAATTTCACAACAATACTCCAGTACCCGAACGGGAACTGCAAAAGGAGAAGGTCATGCTCGAGCTCGCCAATGAGCAGATAGCCATGGGCCAGAAGGCCGCCGACAAGGCCGAGGCATTGCGCCTTTTGGCGGATCGGCTGGTTGCGGACGGCCTGGTTGCCGACGGTTACCTGCAAGGGCTGCAGGCCCGGGAGGCACAAGGCTCCACGTTTCTTGGCCAGGGCATCGCCATTCCCCATGGTACGCCGCAAACACGTGACCTGGTGTATGCCACCGGCGTACGCCTGCTGCAGTTCCCCGAGGGAGTAGACTGGGGTGACGGGCAAATGGT
>NZ_BCBP01000096.1:0-17571 GCF_001753955.1 Pseudomonas sp. NBRC 111139 | reverse complement strand
ACTCAACACAGTGGCTAGCTTTGCTTCGCTACCGCGTTGGAGTGGTGCGCATTATAGGGAGGCCATCGAGAAGGTCAACCTTTAATTTCAATGATTTGAAATATTTCTGGCAAAACCGCTTAAGGGCTACCACCCACCCCACCAATTGCGCACTATATTGCTCAACACCTCCCTCGCCAAAGGATTGCCGCACTTAAATGAACACCCAGCCCCGCAGCCTGGCCGCCACCCTCTTCCCGATCGGCCTACTGCTTATCGCCATGGCATCGATTCAGTCCGGCGCCTCTCTGGCCAAAAGCATGTTCCCCATCATCGGCGCACAAGGCACCACCACCCTGCGCCTGATCTTCGCCAGCATCATCATGCTGCTTATACTGCGCCCGTGGCGGGTACGCATGACCGCCAACACGTTGCGCAACGTGGTCATCTACGGGATGGCACTGGGCGGCATGAACTTCCTCTTCTATATGGCCCTGCAAACGGTACCCATCGGTATCGCTGTGGCTCTGGAATTCACCGGCCCGTTGGCCGTGGCAATCTTCTCCTCGCGCCGACCGATCGATTTCCTGTGGATTGCGCTCGCCATCGCTGGGCTGCTGCTGTTGCTGCCAGCAGGTCACAGTGGCCAGGCACTCGACCCAGTGGGCGCCGCCTATGCGCTGGGGGCGGGCGTGTGCTGGGCGCTGTACATCCTGTTCGGGCAACGTGCAGGAGCCGAGCACGGCATCCAGAGCGCGGCCCTGGGGGTGGTAGTCGCGGCCCTGTTCGTCGCCCCCATCGGTATCGCCCACGCCGGTAGCGCTCTGCTCACACCTGCCGTGATCCCCATGGCGTTGGCCGTTGCAATACTGTCCACCGCCCTGCCATACAGCCTGGAAATGGTTGCCCTCACGCGAATCCCGGCGCGCACGTTCGGCACCCTGATGAGCATCGAACCGGCATTTGGCGCATTGTCCGGCCTGCTTTTCCTCGGCGAGATGCTGACACTCACTCAATGGCTGGCGATTCTGGCAATCATTACCGCCTCGGTCGGCACCACCCTGTCCATGCGCAAGGCAACCAGCCCGGCCATCGCAGCAGACTGATATGAGAAATATTTTCATTTGAGAAAGGATTAGTGATTGTAGCAGCCCGTCTCGCTGATTAAGCTGTCACAGAATCATCATCTTTACGCTATCTACTGGGCCGAACACGGACGCTGGGGGAAGGTTCAGGAAGAACCGAAGCGACAACGACAGGGTCGTGACAACTGATTTGCCCTGCATTTAAGGACAGGAATGAAACGAATTTTTCTCATCCTGGCCATCTTGGCTATTGCTGGATGTGCCGCCACAGCCAAGACCGAGGTCAAAAGGGGCAAGAAGGGCCTGCATATCAATTGCTCCGGTCTTTCTTCCTCGTGGGACAATTGCTACAGCAAGGCCGCAAGCGCCTGCAGCACGCGCGGCTACCGAGTTGTTGCGCGCTCGGGCGATAGCGATGAAGAAGCCGGTGACTATTTGTTCGGCATCAACCCGGCGGGTTACACCAGCCGTAGCATGATCGTCATCTGTAAATAGAGAAAAGGGCAGCTCGCAAACTGCCCTTTTTCATTTGTGTTACAGCGGTGCAGTACGCAGCTCCAACCAGGCTAGCGCATCCCCTTGGAGCAAAGGCGCCAGGCGCTCACGTACGCTGGCGTGATAGCCGTTCAGCCACTCCACCTCTTCCTTGGTCAGCAACCCGGGCAACAGACAGCGGGTGTCGATAGGGCACAGCGTCAAGGTCTCGAATTGCAGGAAGTCACCAAAGGCACTCCTCCCCGCTTCGCGGTTGACCACCAGGTTCTCGATGCGAACGCCCCACTGCCCCGGGCGGTACGTACCCGGCTCGATCGAACTGATCATGCCCGCTTGCATGGCCGTCTGCGGTGCAGGTGCCGCCTGGTAGGCGATCACTTGAGGCCCCTCGTGAACGTTCATGAAGTAGCCCACCCCGTGGCCCGTACCATGGCCATAGTCGACCTGGTCAGCCCAGATCGGCGCCCGGGCAATGGCGTCGAGCAACGGCGACAGTACCCCTCGCGGGAACGTGGCACGCGACAGGGCAATCATGCCCTTGAGTACACGGGTGCAGTCCTGCTTCTGTGCCAGACTGGGGTTACCGACCGGCACCATGCGGGTGATGTCGGTAGTGCCGCCCAGGTATTGACCGCCCGAGTCGATCAGTAGCAAGCCATTACCCTCGATGAGCGCATGCGACTGCTCGGTGGCACGGTAGTGTGGCATCGCGCCATTGCCATTGAAGGCGGCAATGGTAGAAAAGCTCAGTGACACGAAATCAGGGCGTCGAGCACGCGCGGCACTCAATTGCTCGTCAACCGTCAGCTCCGTAATGACCTCCCGGCCGAGGTTCGCCTCGAACCAGGCGAAAAACTCGCACAAGGCTGCGCCGTCCTGCTCCATGACCTGGCGAATATGCACCAGGTCGTCGTCACCCTTGCAGGACTTGCTCAGCGTGGTGGGGTTTAGCCCCTCGACAAGAACCACCTCTGCCGCCAGGTTGTCCAGCAGGCCGCAGGTCACCCGGGCCGGGTCCACCAGCAGCCGCGCCCCCGCAGGGACGGTGCCAAGCGCCTTGCCTGCTTCGCTGTAGTCGCGCACCTCGATGCCGTCGACCTCCAGCACATGACGCAGGTGCGCGCCCACCTTGTCCTGGCCCACGAACAGGATGGCCTGCTGCTGATTGATCAGGGCAAAGGCCAGGAAAACCGGATTGTAAGAAACATCGCTGCCGCGCAGGTTGAACAGCCAGGCAATGTCATCCAGGGTTGCGATGAAGTGCCAGTCGGCCCCCTTGGCCAGGATGCCCTGGCGCAATTGCGCGAGCTTTTCCGCCCGGCTCACCGTGGCGTGTGGCGGCAGGTGCTGGTACACCGGGTTGCCTGGCAGCGCCGGGCGCCCGTCCCAGACTTGACCCAGCAGGTCCATGTCAGTCACCAGCTGCGCTCCACGCGCCTTCAGCCGCTCGGCCAGCTGGCGCGCCGAAGCCAGGGCCATGACCGCACCATCCACTGCCACGCGACCGTTGGGCTCGACGTTTTCGCCCAACCATTCCAACGCTCCGGGTTTGCCCGGCAACAGTTTCATCAGTTCGATGCCGCTGCCCTCCAGCTCCTGAGCTGCCTGCTCCCAGTAGCGGCTGTCGACCCACAGCCCGGCAAAGCCGGGGGTGACCACCAGCGTACCAACCGAGCCCTGGAACCCCGAAAGCCACTGGCGCCCCTGCCAGTAACCGGGCAGGTATTCGGAAAGATGGGGGTCGGCCGAGGGTACCAGCAAGGCATCGATGCCCCCTGCCGCCATGGCTTGGCGCACGTGCACCAGTCGCTGCGGCACGCTTTGCTCAAGGGTGGTCTGGACGTTCATGCGCTCTCCTGCGACTTCATAACGGTTGATCCAATAGGCCGATAATGGAACAGCCACCCGGGCGCTGCAATCGCGACGACCAAGATACGGCATGCATTGCCCACCACGCCCTGTGCCAATAGGACACTTCCTACAACAGGACCAGGACCACCGATCAAGTTCCCCTGAACTTCCCCAAGACACCGGCTTCACACACAGTACACTCATTGCACACAGGCAAATGACCATGCCCAGTGCCATCGAACCGAAAGCCGGCGTGGTGTTGCTTGACACCCGCGACCACACGCCCGAACACGAGCACGGCGTTCATCTAAAGCTTGTCGAAGGCCTGGCACGTTTGCTGGGCTGCTCACCTATACAGCCCACGCAGCAGCCAGACGCCGCCGATGCCTACTATTATCTGCCAACCGAGACCCTGATCGACCCCAGGCGATATGCCGCCTTGGGTATTTGCAGCGAACAGGACCTGTTTGGCGGCATGGTGCCGCACCCCTACATGGCAACCAAGGCGATCTCTCACCCGTTACCCGCCGAGGCCAGCTTCCCGCCGGGCTGGACCGACGACTTTGCCCGACAGGCCAGCGATGCCCTGCTGCGCGGCTACACCGTGTTCAGCAAAACCGACGCTCGCACTGCCGCACAGTTGCTGCTGCTCGACGGCCCGCTGAGGGTCAAACCGGTACTGGCTTGCGCAGGACGCGGTCAACAGGTCATCACCACGGCAGACGCCCTTGAGCCTCTGCTGGCCGGCATGGATGACCAAACGTTGGCGCTGTGGGGCCTGGTGCTCGAAGAAGACCTGAGCAAGGTGCAAACCTTCAGTGTCGGTCAGGTGCGCGTCGCCGGCTTGACCTGCAGCTACTACGGTACCCAGCAACTGACACGTGACCATCAGGGTACCGAGGTCTACGGCGGTTCTGACCTGGTGGTGGTACGTGGCGACTATCAGGCGTTGCTACAGCTCCCACTGGAAGACCACCTGCGCCTTGCCATCAACCAGGCCATGGTTTACGAACAAGCCGCCGAGCAGCACTTCCCGGGCTTTGTCGCCTCACGTCGCAACTACGACATCGCCCGCGGCATCAGCCCTTCGGGCCACCTGTGCAGCGGGGTGCTCGAACAATCCTGGCGCTTGGGTGGTGCCAGCAGTGCCGAACTGTTGGCCCTGCAGGCGTTTGCCGATGACCCTGCATTGCAACGGGTACGTGCCTCCACCCACGAAGTATTCGGCAACCCCGACCTGCCCACTGACGCCACCCTCTTTTACCAAGGAAACGACAGTGAACTCGGACAACTCAGCAAATTTGCGCGGATTCGCGAACATGGCCATTCAGAGTGAAACCGTTGAACTGCAGGTCGAGAATGACCGCATCGCCGGCACCTTGGTCAGCCCGGGCACCAAAATGCCGGGGATTCTCTTCGTACACGGCTGGGGCGGCAGCCAGCAACGTGACCTGGCCCGCGCCCGGCATATCACCGGGCTGGGATGCGTGTGCATGACCTTCGACCTGCGCGGTCACGAAAAGACCGAAAGCCAGCGCCTCACGGTCACCCGTGAACAAAACCTGCAGGACTTGCTGGTGGCTTACGATCGATTGCTCAGCCACCCGGCTGTCGACAGCAGCGCCATCGCCATTATCGGCAGCAGCTATGGCGGTTACCTGGCGACTCTGCTGACCCGCCAACGGCCGGTCAGATGGCTGGCCCTGCGGGTACCTGCCCTGTACTGGGATGACGAATGGGGCACCCCGAAGCAAACCCTTGACCGTCAACGCCTGAATGCCTATCGCCAACGCCACCTGGGCCCGGCCGACAACCGCGCGCTGGCCGCGTGTGCCGAATTCGGCGGGGATGTGCTGCTGGTGGAGTCAGAGCAGGATGACTACGTGCCGCACAGTACCTTGATGAACTACCGCTCGGCGTTCGTCAACGCCCACTCGCTCACCCATCGCATCGTCGACGGCGCCGACCACGCACTGTCCAGCGAAGAGAGCCAGAAAGCGTACAGCTCGCTCCTGGCGGCATGGATCAGCGAGATGGTCATAGGTGCCCGCCTGGATCGCTACCCGCACTACGCACCTTGGTATGCCTGAGGACCGCCCACCTGGCAATGCAGGACGCCATCGTCGCCGCGCACCAGGCTGCGCAAGGCCTGGTAGGCGGCGAAGTTGACGCCGCGTGCCTGATGCTGGCCCAGCAGGTCAAGAAAGGATTCCTCGATGAAGTGCACGGCCGCCGCCGCCCAGGCCTGGCGTGACTGCCATTGCAAGTACTGCAACACCCGGCTGCCATCGTCGCTGGCCTGGATGCTCACACCCTGCAGCCCTTCGCAACGCGCAGCCAACGCTTCACTACGGGCCACCAGGGCCTGAGCCAACGCTTGCTGGCACATACTGGGCACTTCGTATTCGATCATCTGGGTAAACCACAAGGCATGAGGTGATGCCAACATCGACAGTCTCCTGGCTACGTACGCATGCAGCGCGATGCCGAGCAGGGTAAAACCTCAAGCAAAGTCAAGGTCAAGTGGTTTCTATAGAGCCTCGCCGGATACCGCAAACCGCCGCCGATATTCACTCGGGGTAAGGCCAGTGACACGCTGGAATACCTTGCGAAACGCGCCCGGATCCTGATAGCCGACACCCCACGCGATCTGTTCGACGTTGCGCCGGGTAAACTCCAGCAAGCGGCATGCACGCCCCACCCTCACCTGCTGGCAATACTCGGTCGGGCGCAGCCCGGTAGCGGCACGAAAGCGCCGCAAGAAAGTGCGCGCCTCCAGCCCCGCGCAGGCCGCCATCGTGGCCAGGTCAGCATCCTGCCCGCCATCGCCCTGCAACCAGTGCTGCACCTTCAACACGGCCTCGTCGCCGTGATCCAGGCGCGGGTTGAACACAGCGCCGGGCAGCGGCGCCGCGACCGGATCGACGGCCAGATAGCGGGCGGTCTCCTGAGCCACCGTCGTCCCCAAAAAGCGCTCCAGCAGGCGCAAGCCGAGGTCCGTCCAGGCCATCAACCCTGCCGAGGTCACGATGTCGCCATCATCCAGCAACGGCTGCTGAGCCTCTACCCGCACCCTGGGGAAGCGCTGGGCAAGCGCATGCACATAATTCCAGTGCGTGCAGGCCGGGCGCCCGTCGAGCAAACCGCTGGCGGCAATGAAAAATACACCGATGCATACCGACGCCAGCACCGTACCACGCCCGTGCAGCAGGCACAGCGGCGCGCGATGACGTTCGAGCAACTCGGCTTGCGGAGCTGACTCCAGGCTTGGCGGAATGATCAGGACCCGCAGGCCTGGTACGGTGACAGCTGAGTTATCCGACGCAGGCAACAACTGCCCCGTCTCATCTGCCTGCCAGCAACTGACGCGAATGTGCGGCAGCTCGACGGCCCCCAGTTCGGCCGCAACCCGGTTGGCCACCAGGAACAGGTCGGCCAGGCCATGCACAGCGGCTTGCTGCACGCCGGGGTATAGCAGCAAGCCGATATCCAGGTTAGCGCCGGTGTCAGTTTTTGCCCGCATAGTGTCGTTCGCGCCAATCCTCAGGTGAGTGAACACAGCCTATAACTAACGTCTCTCGACGACTACTGCCACAGGAGGCAGCATGAGCAAGCAGGCACTGATCATCATCGACATCCAGAACGACTACTTCCCGGGCGGCAAGTGGCCCCTCGATGGCGCCGACCAGGCGGCCGACAACGCCGCCCGCCTGCTGGCGGCCGCACGCCAGCGCGGCGACCTGGTGGTCCATGTGCGGCATGAGTTCGACACTGCCGATGCGCCCTTCTTTGCCCCCGGCTCGCAGGGTGCGGCCATCCACGCCAAGGTCGAGCCATTGCCGAGCGAGCCGGTGGTGCTCAAGCACAAGGTCAACGCCTTCCTCGGTACCGATCTTGAGCACACGCTGGACCGGCATGGCGTCGAGGCGCTGACCATCGTCGGCAGCATGAGCCACATGTGCATTGACGCCGCCACCCGGGCTGCAGCCGATCTGGGCTATCAAGTGACTGTGGCGCACGATGCCTGCGCGACCCTGCCACTGGCGTTCGACGGCAAGCAGGTGCCGGCGGCTCATGTGCATGATTCGGCGATGGCGGCGTTGGCGTTTGCCTATGCCAATGTGGTGAAGACCGACGAGCTGCTGAAAAGCTGATCGGCTTGAGACCTTTGGGGCTGCACAGCAGCCCCAAAGCCTGCAGGCTCAAATCGCCACATTGCGCACAAACCGAACAGCCACCACGCCATCGTTACGGTAGGCATACCGGCAGTTACTGGGGAACACATGGAACTGCCCCACCTGCAAGCGATGCTCGACCTCTTCGATGATCAGCGTCAGCTGCCCATCGATCACATAAATCTGCTCGCTCCAGCCTTCGGCATCGGCCTCACTGTGATAGCACTCCCCCGGTGCCAGGGTCCATTCCCAAAGTTCCACCTCGCGCCTTGCCGGGCTGGTGCCCAGCAACACCGCTCGGCTCTGCGGGTGTTCGCCAGCCCACGCCAGCTCTTCAATGCGCCCGGGGTCGCGCAGGTCTGGCGCCTGGATCAGGGTACTGAAAGCCACGCCCAAGGCTTCGGCAATCAGGTCCAATGTGGTCAGGCTGACATTCTTCTCGCCCGCCTCGATCGCGACCAGCATGCGCCGGCTGACCCCTGAACGCTCGGCCAGCGCCGCCTGACTCAAGCCGGCGGCGTTGCGCAGACTGCGCACATTGAGGCTGACATGTTGCAGCACCGATGCCCGGTGCGAAGAATCCTTGTGCACTATATTGCTCACTGGTCAAGATTGCGCAGTATACTGCCCACTTTTGCGGCGATTGTGCGCCGCCCTTTCCGAGTGTGCAAGACCATGAATCAGCCCAGCAGCAAGCCTACCCCTGCCGTCACCTTCCGCCTGAGCAAGGCCGAACTGGTGCTGGTATTCATCACCATGTTGTGGGGCGGCACTTTCCTGTTGGTGCATAACGTAATGACCGTCAGCGGCCCGATGTTCTTCGTCGGCCTGCGTTTTGCGGCAGCCGCGCTGTTCGTTGGTGTGGTCTCGGCGCGAGCGCTGCCCGGCCTGACCTTCACCGAACTGAAGGCCGGCATGCTGATCGGCGTGTCGATCATGCTCGGCTATGGCCTGCAGACCATGGGCCTGCAAACCATCAGCAGCAGCCAGTCAGCGTTCATCACTGCGCTGTACGTCCCGTTCGTGCCGCTGCTGCAGTGGCTGGTGCTGGGGCGGCGGCCTGGCCTGATGCCCAGCATGGGTATCTGCCTGGCATTCATCGGCCTGATGCTGCTGGCCGGGCCGGAAGGCGGCAGCCTGCGTTTCAGCGAGGGCGAACTGGTCACCCTGATCAGCGCCGTGGCCATCGCCGGTGAAATCATTCTGATCAGCCGCTACGCCGGTCAGGTCGATGTGCGCCGGGTTACGGTGGTACAACTTGCGACCGCATCGCTGCTGGCGTTTCTCATGATCGTGCCGACCCAGGAGCGCCTCCCCGACTTCTCCTGGCTGTTGCTTGCCAGCGCAGTGGGCCTGGGCGCAATGAGTGCGGTGATCCAAGTGGCAATGAACTGGGCACAGAAGTCGGTCTCGCCTACCCGCGCCACACTCATCTATGCCGGTGAACCGGTGTGGGCCGGCATCGTCGGGCGTCTGGCTGGCGAGCGCCTGCCTGGCGTGGCGCTACTCGGCGGCCTGCTGATCGTGGTTGCCGTGGTGGTCAGTGAACTCAAGATGCGGCGCCCTCGCGAAACCGTCGAAACACGTGATGTGCAGAACCCTGGCGAAGGCCAGGCGGGGCTATAAAACAGTCAACAGCGGCTATTCTTTGTAAAAAACTGTTATAAAAAAACCGCTTGTCACAGCCGGTTTGTAGGATTCTGCGACAGCTTGCGTGTTGGTGATAAACACCTCGGCACGTATGATTCTTTGCAAACTTCTCCAGAATAGGCCGCTATGTCCTTGATAGTGCTATTGCTTCTGCCGTTCGTGGGCAGTTGCCTGGCAGCTGTGCTGCCGCACAACGCACGTAACGCCGAGTCCATTCTTGCCGGGCTCGTAGCCCTGGTCGGCACCGTCCAGGTAGCACTTCTGTACCCTCAGATTGCCCATGGTGGCGTCATTCGCGAAGAGTTCCTGTGGCTACCCAGCCTGGGGCTGAACCTGGTGTTGCGCATGGACGGCTTTGCCTGGCTGTTCTCGTTGCTGGTACTGGGCATTGGCACGCTGGTATCGCTGTATGCGCGCTACTACATGTCACCGCAAGACCCGGTCCCACGCTTCTTCGCGTTCTTCCTGGCCTTCATGGGCGCCATGCTCGGCCTGGTCATCTCCGGCAACCTGATCCAACTGGTGTTCTTCTGGGAACTGACCAGCCTGTTCTCCTTCCTGCTGATCGGCTACTGGCACCACCGCGCCGACGCCCGTCGCGGCGCCTACATGGCGCTGATGGTAACCGGTGCAGGCGGCTTGTGCCTGTTGGTAGGGGCCCTGCTGCTCGGCCATGTGGTCGGCAGCTATGACCTGGACAAGGTCCTGGCTGCCGGGCATACCATCCGCCAGCATGCGCTTTACCCGGTGCTGCTGCCCCTGATACTCATCGGCGCCCTGACCAAGAGCGCACAGTTTCCCTTCCAGTTCTGGCTGCCCCACGCCATGGCAGCGCCCACACCGGTGTCGGCCTATTTGCACTCGGCCACCATGGTCAAGGCCGGGGTGTTCCTGCTGGCACGCCTGTGGCCGGTACTCTCCGGTAGCGAGGAGTGGTTCTGGATTGTCGGCGGTGCCGGCGCCCTCACCCTGCTGCTTGGCGCTTTCGCCGCCATGTTCCAAAATGACCTCAAGGGCCTGCTGGCCTATTCGACCATCAGCCACCTGGGCCTGATTACCCTGCTGCTGGGCCTTAACAGCCCGCTGGCTGCCGTCGCCGCGGTATTCCACATTCTCAACCATGCCACCTTCAAGGCCTCGCTGTTCATGGCCGCCGGCATCATCGACCACGAGAGCGGCACCCGCGACATTCGCCGCCTCAGCGGCCTGATCCGCCTGGTGCCCTACACCGCGACCCTGGCCATGGTCGCCAGCGCCTCGATGGCCGGCGTGCCGCTGATGAACGGCTTCCTGTCGAAGGAAATGTTCTTTGCCGAAACGGTATTCATCAGTTCCACCGCCTGGGTCGAGGCCACGCTGCCGGTGATCGCCACCCTGGCCGGCACCTTCAGCGTGGCGTACGCCCTGCGTTTTACCGTCGATGTGTTCTTCGGGCCGACGGCCCAGGACCTGCCCCATACCCCGCACGAGCCGCCACGCTGGATGCGTGCTCCGGTGGAGCTGCTGGTGCTCACGTGCCTGGTCGTGGGCATCTTCCCCACCCAGTCGGTCGGCCCCCTGTTGGCCGCTGCGGCCCTGCCGGTGGTTGGCGGCACCCTGCCAGAATACAGCCTGGCCATCTGGCATGGCTGGAACGCGCCAATGATCATGAGCCTGGTTGCCATGAGCGGCGGCATCGTTCTGTACCTGCTGCTGCGCAAACAACTGCGCCTGGGTCGCTTCCCCTACCCGCCCGTGATCGAGCGCTTCAATGGCAAGCGGTTGTTCGAGCACGGCCAGGTTCATCTGATGTTGCTGGCGCGTCGCATCGAACGCCTGTTCACCACCCGGCGGCTGCAGTCGCAGCTGTTCATGCTGGTATTCGCCGCGTTCCTCGCGGGCCTCACGCCGATGCTCCATAGCGGCCTGAGCTGGGGTGATCGCCCGAAGATTCCGGGTTCCGGGGTATTCGTCGCCCTGTGGCTGATCGCCATTGCCTGCGCCATCGGCGCCGCCTATCAGGCCAAGTACCACCGCCTGGCGGCACTGATCATGGTCAGCGTCTGCGGCCTGATGACCTGCATCACCTTCGTCTGGTTCTCTGCGCCCGACCTGGCACTGACCCAGTTGGTGGTGGAAGTGGTCACCACCGTGCTGATCCTGCTCGGCCTGCGCTGGCTGCCACGGCGTATCGAAGGCGTGTCACCGCTGCCGGGTAGCCTGGAGCGCGCGCGCATGCGCCGCCTGCGCGACTTGCTGCTGGCCGTGCTGGTGGGTGGCGGCATGGCCGTGCTGTCGTACGCCATGCTGACCCGGCCCACGCCCAACGACATTTCCTCGTTCTATCTGAGCCGTGCGTTGCCTCAGGGCGGCGGCACCAATGTGGTCAATGTCATGCTGGTCGACTTCCGCGGCTTCGATACCCTCGGTGAAATCACCGTGTTGGTGGCTGTGGCACTGACGGTGTTCGCCCTGCTACGGCGCTTCCGTCCTCCAAAAGAGAGCATGCAGCTGCCGGCGCAACAACGCCAATTGGCGCCGGACGTAGTCACCGACCTGATCAACCCGCGGCATGCCACCGATACCGCGCTGGGCTTCATGATGGTGCCGGCAGCGCTGGTGCGCCTGCTGCTGCCGATCGCCTTGCTGGTGTCGATGTACCTGTTCATGCGCGGGCACAACCAGCCCGGTGGCGGCTTTGTCGCTGGCTTGGTCATGTCGGTGGCGTTCATCCTCCAGTACATGGTGGCCGGCACCCAGTGGGTCGAAGCGCAGATGAGCCTGCGGCCGCTGCGCTGGATGGGTACCGGGCTGCTGTGCGCGACCCTGACCGGGGTCGGCGCCATGCTGCTGGGTTACCCGTTCCTCACCACCCATACCGCCCACTTGCACCTGCCATTGCTGGGTGATGTGCACGTGGCCAGCGCGCTGTTCTTCGATATTGGCGTATTCACCGTCGTGGTCGGCTCGACCCTGCTGATCCTCACAGCCCTGGCGCACCAGTCGGTGCGCGCCTACCGCCCGGGCAACCCGGCAAAAACCAGCCAAGCAGGAGCCGCCTGATGGAAGAAGTGATTGCAGTCGCCATCGGCGTACTGGCTGCCTCCGGAGTGTGGCTGATCCTGCGTCCGCGTACCTACCAGGTGATCATGGGCCTGTGCCTGCTTTCTTACGGGGTCAACCTGTTCATCTTCAGCATGGGCAGCCTGTTCATCGGCAAGGAGCCAATCATCAAGGATGGCGTTACCCAGGACCTGTTGCATTACACCGACCCGCTGCCACAGGCACTGGTGCTCACCGCCATCGTCATCAGTTTCGCCATGACCGCGCTGTTCCTGGTAGTGCTGCTGGCCTCGCGAGGGCTGACCGGTACCGACCACGTGGATGGCCGGGAGCGTGACGAATGAGTGATATCAGTCAACTGATTGTCGCCCCCATCCTGCTGCCGCTGATCACGGCGGCGATGATGTTGCTGCTGGGTGAAAAGCACAGGCACATCAAAGCCAGGCTGAACCTGCTGTCCACCTTCTCCGGCCTGGTGATCGCGGTCTGTCTGCTGCTGTGGGTGCGCACCCAGGGCCAGGCAGCGTCGATCGGCGTGTACCTGCCGGGCAACTGGCCGGCGCCATTCGGCATCGTGCTGGTGGTGGACCACCTGTCCGCGCTCTTGCTGACCCTGACCGGGGTCATCGGTTTCAGCGCGCTGCTATTTGCCCGTGCCCGCTGGGACGGTGCAGGGGCCAGCTTCCATGCGCTGTTCCAGATCCAGCTGATGGGGCTGTACGGCGCCTTCCTCACCGCCGACCTGTTCAACCTGTTCGTCTTCTTCGAAGTGCTGCTGGCCGCCTCCTATGGCCTGCTGCTGCATGGTTCGGGGCGTGCGCGGGTGCGCGCCGGCCTGCACTACATCGCTATCAACCTGTTCGCCTCGTCGCTGTTCCTGATCGGCGCAGCGATGCTGTATGGCGTGACCGGTACCCTGAACATGGCGGACCTGGCGCTGAAGATTCCACTGGTACCGGAGGCCGACCGTGGCCTGCTGCATGCCGGCGCGGCAATCCTGGCCATGGCCTTCCTGGTCAAGGCCGGTATCTGGCCGCTGAACTTCTGGCTGGTGCCAGCTTACGCGTCTGCCAGCGCGCCGGTGGCTGCACTGTTCGCCATCATGACCAAAGTCGGCCTGTACGCCGTGCTGCGCCTGTGGACATTACTGTTCTCCGGGCAGGCCGGGGCCTCGGCGCATTTCGGCGGCGAATGGCTGGTTTACGGCGGCCTGGTTACCCTGGCGGTGGCAGCGGTATCAATCCTGGCGGCACAGCGCCTGGAGCGTATGGCGGCACTCAGTATCCTGGTCTCGGCCGGCACGCTGCTGGGTGCGGTGGGTTTTGCCCAGGCGGCTCTGACCGGCGCGGCGCTGTTCTATCTGGTCAACTCGACCCTTGCGCTGTGCGCACTGTTCCTGCTCGCCGAACTGGTCGAACGCTCGCGCTCGGCCAATGAAGCGCCACTGGACGACGAAGAAGACGCCATGCCGCCGCCACTGGAATCGCTGCACCCGCCCAAGGGCATCAACCTCGACGATGAACAGCAGGTGGTAATCGGCCAGATCATCCCGTGGACCATGGCCTTCCTCGGCCTCAGCTTCATCGCCTGTGCGCTACTGATCATCGGCATGCCGCCGCTGTCGGGCTTTGTCGGCAAGCTCAACCTGATCAGTGCGCTGTTCAATCCACTGGGCCTCGGCGTACCGGTCGAGCAGCCCCTGAGTGCCGCCGGCTGGGGCCTGGTGGCGTTGCTGATCCTGTCCGGCATGGCCTCGCTGATCGCCTTCGGCCGCGTCGGCATCCAGCGTTTCTGGAAGCCCGAAGAGCGTCCGTCCCCGGTGCTGCGGCGCTATGAATGCCTGCCCATTGTCATCCTGCTCGGTCTATGCCTCATCCTCAGCCTCAAGGCCGAGCCGTTGCTGCGCTACACCCAGGACACTGCCGCCAGCCTGCAGGCCCCCGATGCCTATATCGACGCCGTGATGGCCGCCCGGCCGATTCCTGGCCCCACCTCGCGCGACGTACAGGTGCAGCCATGAACCGACTGTTCCCCGCCCCACTGCTATCGGTCTCGCTGTTCGGCCTGTGGCTGCTGCTGAACCTCTCGGTCAGCCCTGGCAACCTGCTGCTGGGCGCCGCACTTGGCATACTGGCGCCACTGTTGATGGCGCCCCTGCGCCCGCAGCATGCACACGTACGGCGCCCCCTGGTCATCGCCCGCCTGATCGTCCGGGTCGGCATCGATGTGATCGCCTCCAACCTGCTGGTAGCCCGTGGTGTGCTGCGGGCCGGCAAGCAGCCGCCACGTTCTGCGTTCGTTCACATACCACTGGCATTGCGTGACCCCCACGGCCTGGCAGCGCTGTCGATGATCACCACGGTGGTGCCTGGCACTGTCTGGTCCGAACTGGCACTGGACCGCAGTGTGCTGTTGCTGCATGTGTTTGAGCTGGACGATGAAGCGGCCTTCATACAGCACTTCAAGGACACTTACGAACGCCCGCTTATGGAGATTTTCCAATGACAGGCCTGCTCGCCAATGCCGTCCTCGCCAGCCTGTTCATCTTCGCCCTGGCCATGGGCCTGGCGCTGATCCGGCTGTTCCGTGGCCCGTCCGCCCAAGACCGCGTGCTGGCCCTGGACTACCTGTACATCCTGGCCATGCTCACCATGTTGGTGCTGGGTATCCGTTATGCCAGTGACACCTACTTCGAAGGGGCCCTGCTGATTGCACTGTTTGGTTTTGTCGGCTCGTTTGCCTTGGCCAAGTTTCTGCTGCGCGGTGAGGTGATCGAATGACTGAAGCCCTGGTACTGCCATTCTGGCTGGAGCTGGTCACCGCCGCGCTACTGCTTACCGGCAGCCTGTTCGCCTTGGTCGGTGCTATAGGCCTGGTACGCCTGAAAGACTACTTCCAGCGCATGCACCCGCCAGCGCTGGCCTCGACCCTTGGTGCCTGGTGCGTTGCACTGGCCTCGATCATCTACTTTTCGTGGCTCAAGGGCACCCCTGTGCTACACGCGTGGCTGATTCCGATCCTGCTGTCGATCACCGTGCCGATTACCACGCTGTTGCTGGCGCGGGCGGCGCTGTTTCGCAAACGCATGTCCAAAGAGCCGGTGCCTGAAGAGGTCAGCAGCGGCCGAGACCGTGGCAATTGAAGGTTTGCCGTCTCAACCTTGGCTGAGGCGCTGCAACTCTCGCCGGACCATGGCGGCATATGGCGGCGGGCTGAGGCGATAGAGCTCAGCCGCCACCCAAGTCAACCAGGCGCCTTGCAGCTTTTCACGTCCGGCCAGCAAACGTTCTGCCTCAGCCACGGCATCTGCCTGGTGCTGCCGATGAAACTCGGCCCGCGAGGCTGGTGCGTCGTCACTGTCGATCATTCACTGGCCTTGAAGGTGGTCAGTTCACCCTTGCGCCATTTGGCGACCTTGCCAGTCACTGCTTTAAGCAACTTGCCCAGGCCTTCCTGCACTTGCTGCTGCGCGGCGAATACCAGCATCACGCCATGGCCTTCACGAAACACGATGCCCTCGCCTTCCGGCACAGAAACGAAGGCGTAGTCGCCCACGCCATACACATTCAACTTGATTTCGCGAAAGCGCATTTCCAGCTTGCCACCTTCGCGGCTGGGCAATACGGCAGCACGAAAGTGGTCGCCGACTTTCAGTTCAAGGCGCTGCTTGTCATCGACCACCAGTGCACTCTCGGTGTCGATTTCGGCCATGTACAGGCCTTCAGGACTCTGTTCGGTGACATAGATGAAGCGGCCCTGAAACAGTTGGGCCAATTTACCGCGCAAGTCGCCCAAGGCGAACAACGCATGCGTATCAAGTGTGCTGACTGCCAATGAAGTAATCCTCAACCGGTTACAACCCGCCCTCACCCAAGCTCGGGGAGGCACGGCCATTTCTTATCGATAGGCAAAAAGAGTAATAAAGCGATATGCGAAATGTCTGTGCTCGCTGACGATGCAGCGTGCAGGAATCTTTACTCTGGTTTGCCAGACTCGCCCTCAACCGAAGGCGTTTGGCTCATTCCCGGCTTGGGAAGCGTGATGCCTGAAATCACTTGCCAGAAATCGCAACCAATGGCGTGAGCCTGCAAGAAGACAAGCCCTGGCATCCATGTGCGCATTACTGTAGGACAAATATGCCCGAAAACACCGAAACCCGTCGAGAGGCAATAAACATTTTCAGGCAGCCAGGCCTTTCTTCAGTTGCAGTTGCCAGGCAGCCTGACACTCAAGCGCTTCTTCGCGCGTGGCGAAGGCGGTGCCGCGGCGCTCGCCGTTGACCAGCACGACCCAGCAAATGCGCTTGCCCAGCGCCTGTAAGGTGGCCGGCACACCCGACCCTATCATCACAGCCACATCGACTCGGCTATTCATCATTCCCTCCGGAATTTAATTAGCACCCTAACGATAAAGCCATGATACGCCCGACAGTGACGCGGAAACAGCGCATCCCGGTACATCAGTGTTTCGTAAGGCGTAACAAAAACGGTATCGACGAGAAACGCAAAAAGCCCCAGGAATTGCTTCGAGGGGCTTGCACCACGCGCGGGTTTATACCTGACGCTGGTGGCGGTCGAGCTGCTCGTGGCGCTCCTGGGCTTCGATGCAGTACTTGGTGGTCGGGCTGATCAGCAAGCGCTTCAGGCCGATAGGCTCACCACTGTCATCGCACCAGCCGAAGCTTTCGTCGGCAATACGGTCCAGGGCCATTTCCAGCTGTGGCAGCAGGCGCTGGTCGCGGTCGATGGCATTTACCAGCCAGCTACGTTCTTCTTCGACCGAAGCCACGTCGGCGGGGTCTGACGGGGTGTCCAGGCCTTCGATGGTGGTGCGGCTGAGTTCGATGCGTTCATGGGTTTCGACTTTCATCGCCTGCAGCAGCTCAGTAAAGAAGGCAAGCTGGTCGGCGTTCATGTAGTCATCGGCCGACATGGCCAGCAACTGTTCCTTGGTCATCGATTTCTCTATGAAAAAATGTGCATTTGGGCGATTCATGTGCCGTCGATGCCTATGCATCGCCAGCGGAATTCTTCAAGCGCCAACCGGCACTCTTTTACAGGGGGCGGCAGTCTAAGGCGCCACGCCGCGTGGAGCAACTGCAAATGGGTGCGAATTTGCTTCCACTGCTCACAATCCGCTGGTCGGCACCCCAGCTCAGCTGCAGGGCCAGTAGTAAACTGAGATTCTGGCAGTGCCCATCCGCCTGCTGTTGCTGTTGCTGTTGCTGTTGCTGTTGCCGTTGATCTTGATCTTGATCTTGATCTTGATCTTGATCTTCGCGACTTCAGGAGGCC
>NZ_BCBP01000095.1:0-17809 GCF_001753955.1 Pseudomonas sp. NBRC 111139 | reverse complement strand
CGCTGATCGGTGGTGGACACACATCGGGGGGTTGGACACAGGCCATTGTAGGAGCGGGTTTACCCGCGAAGAGGCCCGTCAGGCAAACCAAAAAAAGCCCCGCCAGTTTGCACTGGCGGGGCTTTTTCATTCAGCTTTGGCTATCAGCCGTGATGAGGTTTGTGCTCATCGGCGGCTTCCAGGGCTGGTTCCTGGGAAGCTGCAGCAGCTTCCTGTGCCGCTTTGGCAGCAGCCTCGGCCTCCCGCTTGCGGCGACGCACTTCACGTGGGTCGTTCGGTGCACGGCCGTTGGCCAGCATGACAGTGGCAGGTTCGACCACTGCAGGTGCAGGCTCGGCCACCACTTCTGGCTGGGCTTCGACAACCGGGGCAGGCTGCACGGCAACCGGAGCGACTTCGACCACGGCCTGGGCCTGTTCGATTTCACCGGCTTCTACCGCTGGGGCTTCTGCTGGGGTTTCAGTGACCACGGTTTCTGCAACTACGACCGGCTCAACAGCAGGTGCATCTTCAGCGACAGGCTGCGGGGCCATTTCGACCACAGGCTCGGCAGTTGCCTCGGCTGCGGCCACTGGCTCGGTGACCGGCTGCTCGACCGCTGGGGCCACGGACGCTTCTTCAGCTTTGGTGACCGCTTCGGCCTGCTCGACCTGCTCGACCGGTTGGGCGGCTTCGCTGTTGTCGGTTTCTGCAACGGCGGCGACTTCGGCGGTAGCACGCTCGGCCTGCTGGTTGGCCTGGGCTTCTGCGTCGGAGCTGATGTTGCTGCTGGCGACAGCAGCCGTCACGGCAAGGCCGGCAGCCAGTTCGGCACCCAGCTCGGTGGCCTGGTGCTGTTGTGGCTGCTCTTCGCTGCCTTCTTCTTCACTGCCGTCGATCAGCTCGCCATTGGCATTGCGCTGACGCTCACGACGGTTGCTGCGACGACGCTGGCCACGGGAGCGGCGGCGTGGGCGCTCGCCATCGGTGCCTTCCTGCTCGTCTTGCAGCAGCTCTTCGCTTGGCAGTTGCTCTTCGGCCAGTTCGGCAGCCTGCTCGGTTGCTTCTTCGGCAGCGCGTGGTTGGCGTTCTTCGCGTGGTGGGCGCGGGGCGCGCTCTTCACGTGGGGCGCGTTCTTCCCGAGGTGCGCGCTCTTCACGTGGAGCACGTTCTTCACGCGGTGCGCGTTCTTCACGTGGAGCACGTTCTTCACGCGGTGCGCGTTCTTCACGTGGCGCACGTTCTTCGCGAGGTGCGCGTTCTTCGCGTGGAGCACGCTCTTCGCGGGCTACACGTTCTTCACGCGGCTGGCGCTCTTCGCGTTCGGCTGGCGGGGTGGCGTCCAGCGGTTCGCGCAGCTCGCGAACGCGCTCTTCGCCGCGGTTGCTACGGCGGTCTTCGCGTGGCTGGCGCGGAGTACGTTCTTCACGCGGTGCACGCTCTTCACGTGGGGCACGTTCCTCACGCGGTGCACGTTCTTCACGTGGGGCGCGTTCCTCACGCGGTGCACGTTCTTCGCGTGGGGCGCGTTCCTCGCGCGGTGCGCGCTCGGCACGCTCTTCACGCGGTTTGCGTTCTTCGTCGCGGCGGCCGTTGCGGTTGCGGCTTTGCTGGCGGCCGTTGCGGCGTTCTTCGTTACGCGGGCTGCGCTCGGCAGCCGGTTTTTCGGCGGCGGGCACCACTGGCGCGGCGGCAGGCTCGTCCTTGCCGGCGAACAGGCTCACCAGCGACTTCACCAGGCCCTTGAACAGGCTTGGCTCCGGAGCGCTCGGGGCAGGGGCGACCGGGGCGGCAGGCTGGGACTCTTCAGCGGCTGCCGGTACCGGTGCGTTGGCGCGGGCCGGGGCCGTCTTCACTGCGGCTTCCTGGCGTACCAGGGTGCGGGTGGCGGTCGGCTGCGGCGCTTCTTCAGCTTCGGCGGCGGCGATTTCGTAGCTGGACTGGTTGTTCAGCACTTCAGGGTTGTCGTCGCGCAGGCGCTGGACTTCGAAGTGCGGGGTTTCCAGGTGGTCGTTCGGCAGGATGATGATGCGCGCGCGGGTGCGCAGCTCGATCTTGGTGATCGAGTTACGCTTTTCGTTCAGCAGGAACGCGGCTACCGGGATCGGCACTTGAGCACGTACTTCGGCGGTGCGGTCCTTCAGGGCTTCTTCTTCGATCAGGCGCAGGATGGCCAGCGACAGCGATTCGACGTCGCGGATGATGCCGGTGCCGGAGCAGCGTGGGCAGACGATGCCGCTGCTTTCGCCCAGCGATGGGCGCAGGCGCTGACGGGACATTTCCAGCAGGCCGAAGCGCGAGATGCGGCCTACCTGCACGCGGGCGCGGTCGGCTTCCAGGCATTCACGCACGCGCTCTTCAACGGCACGCTGGTTCTTCGCCGGGGTCATGTCGATGAAGTCGATGACGATCAGGCCGCCGATGTCACGCAGGCGCAGCTGGCGGGCGATTTCCTCGGCCGCTTCCAAGTTGGTCTGCAGGGCGGTTTCTTCGATGTCGCTGCCTTTGGTGGCGCGCGCCGAGTTGATGTCGATGGACACCAGGGCTTCGGTCGGGTCGATAACGATCGAGCCACCGGACGGCAGGTCGACCACGCGCTGGAAGGCGGTCTCGATCTGGCTTTCGATCTGGAAGCGGTTGAACAGCGGCACGCTGTCTTCGTACAGCTTGACCTTGCTGGCGTACTGCGGCATCACCTGGCGGATGAAGGTCAGTGCTTCTTCCTGGGCGTCGATGCTGTCGATCAGCACTTCGCCGATGTCCTGGCGCAGGTAGTCGCGGATGGCGCGGATGATGACGTTGCTTTCCTGGTAGATCAGGAATGGCGCGGCGCGGTCCAGGGACGCTTCCTTGATGGCGGTCCACAGCTGCAGCAGGTAGTCCAGGTCCCACTGCATTTCTTCGCTGCTGCGGCCAAGGCCGGCAGTGCGCACGATCAGGCCCATGTCGCCCGGTACGGTCAGGCCGTTCAGGGCTTCGCGCAGTTCGTTGCGCTCTTCGCCTTCGATGCGGCGGGAGATGCCACCGGCACGCGGGTTATTGGGCATCAGCACCAGGTAGCGGCCGGCCAGGCTGATGAAGGTGGTGAGGGCGGCGCCTTTGTTGCCGCGCTCTTCCTTCTCGACCTGAACGATGACTTCCTGGCCTTCGCTGAGCACTTCCTTGATGTTGACCCGGCCTTCTGGGGCCTTCTTGAAGTACTCGCGGGAGATTTCTTTCAGCGGCAGGAAGCCGTGACGTTCGGAACCGAAGTCGACGAAGGCGGCTTCGAGGCTGGGTTCGATGCGGGTGATCTTGCCTTTGTAGATGTTGGCCTTTTTCTGCTCGCGCGCGCCGGACTCGATGTCCAGGTCGTAGAGACGTTGGCCGTCCACCAGGGCTACACGCAACTCTTCGGGTTGAGTCGCGTTAATCAGCATTCTTTTCATGTTGTACCGTCGGTTTCCGGGCTGCCGGAAACGGCGTTCGGCACACACGACGTCTCATGGTCGGTGCCAAGGTGCGCAAAGGGTGGCCGGGCCACCCCCGTGTCGAGCGACGTTCGGCACCAGCCGGTTGCCCAGCCTGCCGTTGTCGCGACGACGCGTCCTGTTTGCTGCGGTGCCAACAAGGCCCCGGTGGCTTCGAATAGGTATCCGAATCAACCAAGCGGGCCTTGTGCACTCAGTCAGGAGGAGGAATCAACCGTCAGCCGTGGACGCCCGGAGGGCATCTGTTCAGGACCTTATCCGCTCACCAGCCGTCAGTGGGCTGGTGGCCGGACGCGGTGCTACACGGTCCGAGGGCTGTGCATCTCCACCCTGCACGTATCCCTGATAATTCGGGTGCTGCCGCGCGCTGAATCCGCAACGGGTTGCATTTTTCGCCAGCGCTGGTTCTGCGCTGGCGCCATTCATGTCCAAGGCAGGTATTTCCGAAGCATTCGCCGGGCGATGCGTGGAAGCGACTCGCGGGCAGAGGTGCAGCGAAAAGAATCGGGTAAGCAGGTGAAACACCGCACTTGTCGTTTTTTTTCGGTCTTCTCTACACGGCGCTGGTGGCGATTCCAGGCATTTCGGTAAACTGGCGAAAACCCCGTAGGACGGCCTCGCGTCCTGGAGAATTGCGAAGGTCAAGGACCGGCAAAGAGCCTGGTGCCGCTGGCCTGCCGCTTTTGGCGGCGTTCGCGACTATAGCAGCAATGATTAAGTGCTTCAATTCCATAAAAAATTGTTATGATCTCGCAATGACGACCAATACCCCTCCGACTTCCGGCGTTCAGCTGATCGAAGTCGCGCCGGAGCTTGCCGGCCAACGCATCGATAATTTCCTCATCACGGCCCTCAAGGGCGTGCCCAAGACACTGGTCTACCGCATCCTGCGCAAGGGTGAGGTGAGGGTCAACAAGGGCCGCGTCAAGCCGGAGTACAAGATCCAGGCCGGCGACATCGTGCGCGTTCCGCCCGTCCGCTTACCGGAACGAGACGAACCGGCGCCGGTGGCCCAAGGCCTGCTGCAGCGTCTGGAAGCCGCCATTGTCTACGAGGACAAGGCGCTTATCGTGATGAACAAGCCGGCCGGCATCGCCGTGCACGGCGGCAGCGGCCTGAGCTTCGGGGTGATCGAGGCGCTGCGCCAGTTGCGCCCGGACGCCAAGGAGCTGGAGCTGGTGCACCGCCTGGATCGCGACACGTCTGGTCTGTTGATGATCGCCAAGAAGCGCAGCATGCTGCGCCACCTGCATGCCGCCCTGCGCGGCGATGGTGTCGACAAGCGCTACATGGCGCTGGTGCGCGGCCACTGGCCAACCTCGAAAAAGCAGGTCAACGCGCCGTTGCTCAAGAGCAACCTGCGTTCCGGCGAGCGCATGGTCGAAGTGAACGATGAAGGCAAGGAGGCGCTGACCCTGTTTCGCGTGCTGCGCCGCTTTGGCGACTTTGCCACCATTGTCGAGGCGCGCCCGATCACCGGTCGTACTCATCAGATCCGCGTGCACACCTTGCATGCCGGGCACATGATCGCTGGCGACAGCAAATACGGCGACGAAGACTTCAGTCGGGAAATTCGCGAGTTGGGTGGCAAGCGCCTGTTCCTGCATGCCTACGCGTTGACTGTACCGCTGCCCGACGGTGGCGAGTTGAAGCTCGAGGCGCCTGTGGATGAGGTATGGGCGAAAACCGTTGAACGTTTGAGTGCGTCCTGATCCATGAAAAAAGGCTATGAGCTACTGATCTTCGACTGGGACGGCACCCTGGCCGATTCCATTGGTCGTATCGTCGAGGCCATGAATGTCGCCGCAGAGCGTGCCGGCGAGGCACAGAGCAGCGATGATGCGGTCAAGGGTATCATCGGCCTGGCCTTGGACGAGGCGATCCACACCTTGTACCCGCACCTGGTGCCCGCAGAGGTTGCCAGCTTCCGCCAGCACTATGCCGATGTCTACGTCGCACTGGATCAGCAACCTTCGCCGCTGTTCGATGGCGTGGTCGAGTCGCTGGATGCCTTTCGCGCCGAGGGCTACCGCCTGGCGGTGGCCACCGGCAAGGCTCGTCGCGGGCTGGATCGGGTGCTCAAGGCCAATGGCTGGGAGCGGTTCTTCGACATCACCCGTGCCGCTGACGAGACCCGTGGCAAGCCACACCCGCTGATGCTTGAGGAAATCCTCGGGCATTGTGGCGTCGAACCGTCGCGTGCGCTGATGGTCGGAGATTCGGCATTCGACCTGCAGATGGCCAGCAATGCCGGCATGCATTCGGTGGCGGTTGGCTATGGTGCCATGTCGCTGCAGGCGCTGGCCGAGTTTGGCCCGCAGGTATGTATCGATCACTTTTCCCAGTTGCGCGAGTGGCTGGGTGGTTCCGCAATTCCACTTCCAAGGTAGGTAAGCATGGCAGACGAATGGAAAGCCCCTGAGCCCGAGCCCGGGGAGCGCGAAGAGCGCAACAGCTGGAAGCTCCTGGAAAAGACCTTGCTGGCGAGCGTGCAGGAGCAGCGACGGTCGCGGCGCTGGGGGATCTTCTTCAAGCTGCTGACCTTCGTCTACCTGTTTGGCATTCTGGCGTTGTTCTCGCCGCTGATGGACATGGACAAGGCCGCTTCGCGCAGTGCCAGTCATACCGCGTTGGTCGAGGTGCGGGGGGTGATTGCCGATCAGGAGGCTGCCAGCGCCGATAACATCGTCAAGAGCCTGCGAGAGGCGTTCAAGGACGACAAGACCAAGGCTGTGGTGATGCGCATCAACAGCCCGGGTGGCAGCCCGGTGCAGGCGGGTTACGTGTATGACGAAATCCGTCGCCTGCGTGCCGAATATCCTGCCATCAAGCTGTATGCGGTGATCGCCGACCTTGGTGCTTCCGGTGCCTATTATATCGCCAGTGCGGCGGACGAGATCTATGCCGACAAGGCCAGCCTGGTGGGTTCCATTGGGGTGACGGCGGCGGGTTATGGCTTTGTTGGTACCATGGAGAAGCTTGGGGTCGAGCGACGTGCCTATACATCGGGTGAGCACAAGGCGTTCCTTGATCCGTTTTCGCCGGAAAAACCAGAAGAGACCCGGTTCTGGCAGTGCGTGCTGGACACCACGCACCAGCAGTTCATCGCCATGGTCAAGCAGGGGCGGGGCGAGCGCCTGAAGGACAAGGAGCACCCGGAGTTGTTCAGTGGCCTAATCTGGTCGGGTGAGCAGGCCAAGGCGCTGGGGCTGGTGGATGGCTTGGGCAGTGCCAGCTATGTGGCGCGCGAGATCGTGGGGGAGAAGGAGTTGGTGGACTTCACCGTTCAAGAGTCGCCTTTCGATCGCTTCTCCAAGCGCGTGGGTGCCAGCGTGGCTGAGCACCTGGCGATGTGGATGGGGTTCCAGGGGCCGCAGTTGCGTTGAGTTCGTCGCAGTTCTTGTGGTGTCTGGCAGATCGAGCGCCGCCCGCGCGGCGCGCTCATCGATCGGGGCTCCTACAACAATCGGTGGTGTCGCCATGTGCTGTTGTGGGGTGTGCCCGCGAATGGGTCGGACCCGCCGTCCAATATCCCCCGGCCATTCACCGTCGCAGCACCATCGCATTCGCGAGCATGAGCTGGTGTCGCCACGCCCGTTGTAGGAGCGGGTTTACCCGCGAATAGGCCGGACCTGCCGGCCAATATCCCCGATCGTTCACCCTCCCGGGCGGCGCTCGATCCGTCGGGCGCCAAAATCTCCAGCCAGGCTACGGAACCACCACCCCTTCCTTGGTCAGCATGTCCACCAGCCGAATCAGTGGCAGCCCGATCAGGCTGGTTGCATCGCACCCATGGGTGCTCTGGAACAGGCTCACCCCCAGCCCCTCCGCCTTGAAGCTCCCTGCGCAATCCAGCGGCTGTTCCGTCGCGACGTAGCGCTCCACGCGCTCGCGGCTCAATTCGCGCATCGTGACGGTAAACGGCACGCAATCCACCTGGCATTGCCCGGTGGCGCTGTTCAGCAGTGCCAGCCCAGTCAGAAAGCTCACCTGCTGCCCGCTACACTCCAGCAGTTGCTCGCAAGCCCGCTCGAAGGTGTGCGGCTTACCCAGCACCTGTTCGCCCAGCACAGCTACCTGGTCCGACCCGATAATCAGGTGCCTGGGATGGCTGCCCGCCAAGGCCTCGGCCTTTTGCCTGGCAAGGCGGCGTACCAGTTCAACGGCTGGCTCGTCTTGCCGGCGCTGCTCGTCTATATCGGGGCTTGCCCAGGTGAAGGGCAGGTGCAGGCGAGCGAGCAGTTCGCGGCGATAGGCAGAGCTGGAAGCCAGTAACAAAGGAAGCATGGTAGACTCCGGGTTCGGTTGAACCAATTCTATCACGCACGATGCCGCCTAATTTCCTTTGACAGGGGCGGGGGGCATCCCTAGAATGCTGCGCCTATGTTGAATGACCCGATTCCACCTCACGTTGACCCGCGCAAATTAGCCGATCGTGGCGTAACCCTTAACGGTTCGCTGCAACTCGCTGATTTGGAAAGACTCTGCGACCCGCTTTCCGACAATGTCGGTACGGTGCAGGCGAAGTTCGATTTTGAACGAGATGAACAGCACGTGGTGGTAATCCACAGCGAGCTGGACGTCGAAGTCAAGATGGTTTGCCAGCGTTGTCTTGAGCTGGTCACCCTACCGGTCCACAGCGAATGTACATACGCCGTGGTGAAGGAGGGTGCGAATACCCAGTCGTTGCCGAAAGGCTATGACGTGCTGGAACTGGGCGAAGATCCTTTGGATCTGCAGGCATTGGTTGAGGAGGAGCTTTTGCTTGCCTTGCCAATCGTGCCTGCTCATCATCCGGAAGAATGCCAGCAGCCGGCGGGCGCAGACGAGCCCGAATCGAGCAAGGACGAGGTATCGCGGTCCAACCCGTTCAGTGTTTTGGCGCAGTTAAAGCGTGACCCAAACGTTTAGGAGTTAATCAATTATGGCTGTTCAGCAGAACAAAAAATCCCGCTCTGCCCGTGACATGCGCCGTTCGCACGACGCTCTGTCGGAAAACGCGCTGTCGGTAGAGAAAACCACCGGTGAAGTTCACCTGCGTCACCACGTTTCGCCAGAAGGCGTTTACCGTGGTCGTAAAGTGGTCGACAAGGGCGCTGACGAGTAATCCTTGTCCGCTCAGGTCATCGCGATCGACGCAATGGGCGGGGACTTCGGTCCCCGCAGCATTGTCCAGGCTAGCATTGCCTGCCTTTCGGCTACCCCCTCGCTCCACCTGACCCTCGTCGGTCAACCCTCCCTCCTTGAAGATCTCATCAGTGGCTTGCCAGCTGCGGATCGCGCGCGCCTGCAGATTGTGGCCGCCAGTGAGGTAGTCGGCATGGACGAGCGGCCATCCCAGGCGTTGCGCGGCAAGCCGGATTCGTCGATGCGCATCGCCCTCGAACTGGTGCGCGACGGAAAAGCCCAGGCCTGTGTCAGTGCCGGCAATACCGGGGCGCTGATGGCGTTGTCGCGCTTCGTGCTCAAGACCCTGCCGGGTATCGACCGGCCGGCCATGGTGGCGGCGATCCCGACCCAGACGGGTTACTGTCAATTGCTCGATCTGGGCGCCAATGTCGACTGCAGCGCCGAAAACCTCTACCAGTTCGCGGTAATGGGCTCGGTGGCCGCTCAGGCCCTGGGTGTGCATCGGCCACGCGTGGCGCTGTTGAACATCGGTACCGAGGACATCAAGGGTAACCAGCAGGTCAAGCTGGCTGCCACGCTGTTGCAGGGCGCCCGTGGGCTCAACTATGTCGGTTTCGTCGAAGGGGATGGCCTGTACCGGGGTGAGGCAGACGTGGTGGTGTGCGACGGTTTTGTCGGCAACATACTGCTCAAGTCCAGCGAGGGCTTGGCGACGATGATCGGTGCGCGCATCGAAAAACTGTTCAAGGGCGGTGCTTTTGCCCGCGTTGCCGGGGCCGTTGCCATGCCGCTGCTCAAGCGTCTGCAGGCCGACCTGGCGCCGGCGCGGCATAATGGGGCGAGCTTTCTGGGGCTGCAGGGTATCGTCATCAAGAGTCATGGCTCGGCGGGCGTGCAGGGGTTTCAGAGTGCCATCCAGCGGGCGCTGATCGAAATTCAGGAAAACCTGCCACAGCGGCTGCATGGCCGCCTTGAAGACCTGTTGCCTTAGGCATTTCGCCGATGAAGTGCTTAAATGTGACCGCTTGGTCTGTGTTTCCATCCAAGTTTTCAGATTCCGCGCCTGGCCTCGGGCCTGGCGCACACTATCCGACGACAAGATCATAAGGGCTTGTTCAATGTCTGCATCCCTCGCATTCGTCTTTCCCGGTCAAGGTTCCCAGTCGCTGGGCATGCTCGCCGAGCTCGGCGCCGAGAAGCCAGTGATCATCGAAACCTTCAAGGAAGCGTCCGAAGCGCTCGGCTACGACCTGTGGAAGCTGGTCCAGGACGGCCCGGAAGAGCAACTTAACCAGACCGACAAGACCCAGCCGGCGATCCTTACTGCGTCCATCGCACTGTGGCGCCTGTGGCTGGAAGAGGGCGGTGCCAAGCCGGCCTTCGTTTCCGGTCACAGCCTGGGCGAATACAGTGCCCTGGTCGCCGCCGGCAGCATCAGCCTGAAAGATGCCGTTCGCCTGGTCGAGCGCCGCGGTCAGCTGATGCAGGAAGCCGTACCGGCCGGTCACGGCGCCATGGCTGCCATTCTCGGCCTGGACGATGCTGTGGTCGTGGAAATCTGCGCCGAAGCCGCTGAAGATGAAGTGGTCAGCGCCGTGAACTTCAACTCGCCTGGTCAGGTGGTCATCGCCGGTAACAAGGCAGCGGTAGATCGCGCCATGGAACTGTGCAAGGCCAAAGGTGCCAAGCGCGCCCTGCCACTGGCGGTCAGCGTCCCGTCGCACTGCGCCCTGATGAAGCCCGCCGCCGAGCGCTTTGCCGATTCGGTCAATGCCATCGAATGGAAGGCCCCGCAGATTCCGGTGGTGCAGAACGTCACTGCCGCCGTCGCCGCCGACCTCGATGCCCTCAAGCACGACCTGCTGGCACAGCTGTACCAGCCGGTGCGCTGGGTCGAGTGCGTGCAGACCCTGGCCGCCAACGGTGCGGTCAACCTGGTCGAGTGTGGCCCGGGCAAGGTCCTGGCTGGCCTTAACAAGCGTTGCGCCGACGGCGTGACCACCTACAACCTCAACACCCCTGACGCCGTTGCTGCCACTCGCGCGGCACTGGCCTGATTTGGAGAAGCTTGCATGAGCCTGCAAGGTAAAGTTGCACTGGTTACCGGCGCCAGCCGTGGTATTGGTCAGGCCATCGCCCTCGAGCTGGGCCGCCAGGGCGCGACCGTGATCGGTACCGCCACGTCGGCGTCCGGTGCCGAGCGCATCGCTGCCACCCTGAAAGAACACGGCATTACCGGCACTGGCATGGAGCTGAACGTGACCAGCGCCGAATCGGTTGAAGCCGTACTGGCCGCCATTGGCGAGCAGTTCGGCGCGCCGGCCATCTTGGTCAACAACGCCGGTATCACCCGCGACAACCTCATGCTGCGCATGAAAGACGACGAGTGGTTTGATGTCATCGACACCAACCTGAACAGCCTCTACCGTCTGTCCAAGGGCGTGCTGCGTGGCATGACCAAGGCGCGTTGGGGTCGTATCATCAGCATCGGCTCGGTCGTTGGTGCCATGGGTAACGCAGGTCAGGCCAACTACGCGGCTGCCAAGGCCGGTCTGGAAGGTTTCAGCCGCGCCCTGGCGCGTGAAGTGGGTTCGCGTGGTATCACCGTCAACTCGGTGACCCCAGGCTTCATCGATACCGACATGACCCGCGAGCTGCCAGAGGCTCAGCGCGAAGCCCTGCAGACCCAGATTCCGCTGGGCCGCCTGGGCCAGGCTGACGAAATTGCCAAGGTGGTTTCGTTCCTGGCGTCCGACGGCGCCGCCTACGTGACCGGCGCTACCGTGCCGGTCAACGGCGGGATGTACATGTAATACTGCAACTCAATGTGACGGGTTTCGTAAAAAAAGAGTCATACTGCGAGCCTAAAATCCGTTATAAAGCTGCAACCAGATTCCAGGCAGCGGGTGTGGTGACTAGCCTGAAGGTGCGTTTAGCTTGAAAAGCGAACGTCTTTCTATAAAATTAGCCACCGGCCAGCTGCCTGACATATATCCATTAGGAGTGAAAACTAGGTATGAGCACCATCGAAGAACGCGTCAAGAAAATCGTCGCCGAGCAACTGGGCGTCAAGGAAGAAGAAGTGACTATTGAGAAGTCCTTCGTCGATGACCTGGGTGCCGATTCGCTTGACACCGTTGAACTGGTGATGGCTCTGGAAGAGGAATTCGAGACCGAAATCCCTGACGAAGAAGCCGAGAAGATCACTACCGTTCAAGCTGCTATCGACTACGTCAAAGCCCACCAGGCCTAAGACGCTACAGTCGACGTTTCTTGTCGGGGAAAACCGCACTGCCTTCGCTGGCGTGCGGTTTTTTCTTTGCGAGCGCCTCGCATTTTTCAGGCGGCTTCGTTCACCGCGCACCAAGAGCTTGTTGCCATTTCATTCCAGCGCTTGAATGCAATGGCAAGAGACTCTGTTATTAGAAAAGGAGAGTACTGTGTCGCGTAGACGCGTCGTGGTCACCGGTATGGGTATGCTGTCGCCACTGGGTACCGATGTACCGAGCACCTGGCAGGGCATTCTGGCTGGCCGCAGTGGCATTGGTCCGATCGAACACACGGACCTGTCTGCCTACTCCACCCGTTTTGGCGGCTCGGTGAAAGGCTTCGAGGTTGAGCAGTACCTGTCGGCCAAAGAGGCCCGCAAGCTCGACCTGTTCATCCAGTACGGCCTGGCGGCTGGTTTCCAGGCTGTGCGTAATGCCGGCCTGGAGGTCACCGATGCCAACCGCGAGCGTATTGGCGTGGCCATGGGCTCGGGTATCGGTGGTCTGACCAACATCGAAGAAACCAGCCGCACCCTGCACGATTCAGGGCCGCGCCGCATTTCGCCGTTCTTCGTGCCGGGCTCGATCATCAACATGATCTCCGGTTTCCTGTCGATCCACCTGGGCCTGCAAGGGCCGAACTATGCCATCGCCACCGCGTGCACCACCGGCACCCATTGCATCGGCATGGCCGCGCGCAATATCGCCTACGGTGAAGCTGATGTGATGATCGCCGGTGGCGCCGAAATGGCGGCTTGTGGTCTGGGCATGGGCGGTTTTGGCGCTTCGCGCGCGCTGTCTACCCGCAACGATGAACCCAGCCGGGCCAGCCGGCCGTGGGACAAGGGGCGTGACGGCTTTGTGTTGTCCGACGGTGCTGGGGCCCTGGTGCTCGAGGAGCTGGAGCACGCCAAGGCCCGCGGGGCGACTATCTACGCCGAACTGGTTGGCTTTGGCATGAGCGGCGACGCCTACCACATGACGTCGCCGCCCGACTCTGGCGAAGGCGCTGCCCGCTGCATGGCCAACGCCTTGCGCGATGCCGGTATCCAGCCGGAAGACGTCAGCTACATCAACGCCCACGGCACTTCTACCCCAGCGGGCGATGTGGCCGAAGTGGCGGCGATCAAGCGCGTGTTCGGCGAGCATGCCTACAAGCTGGCGGTCAGCTCGACCAAGTCGATGACCGGCCACTTGCTGGGCGCCGCGGGCGCGGTGGAAGCGATCTTCAGCGTGCTGGCAATCAATAGCCAGATGGCCCCACCGACCATCAACCTGGACGAGCCGGACGAAGGGTGTGACCTCGACTTCGTTCCCCACCAGGCGCGCAGCATGCCGATCGACGTGGTGCTGTCCAACTCGTTCGGCTTTGGCGGCACCAACGGCTCGCTGGTATTCCGCCGGTTTGCCGACTGATGCACAGCTGGATCGACGGCCAGCCGGCGACTGCACTCAACCTGCAGAACCGCGGCCTGGCCTACGGCGATGGCCTGTTCGAAACCATCGCCGTGCGAGGTGCCCAGCCCAGCTTGCTGGACGGCCACCTTGCACGCCTGGCACTGGGCTGCCAGCGCTTGGCGATCAACACCGACCTGGCGCTGGTGCGCGACGAGCTGCTGCGTTACGCCAGCCAGCTGGGTGAGGGTGTCGTCAAACTCATCCTTACCCGTGGCGATAGCCAGCGTGGCTATGCGCCAGCTGTGGATGCAGCGCCGCGGCGTATCCTGCAAGGCAGCCCATTACCCCGTTATCCTGTCGAGCATGCTGAGCATGGCGTGCGTTTGTTCCCTTGCCAGACCCGGCTTGGGGAACAACCACTGCTGGCCGGCCTCAAACACCTTAACCGCCTGGAGCAGGTGCTGGCCCGTGCCGAATGGCAGGACAGCGACCATGCCGAAGGCCTGATGCGTGACGCGCAGGGCAGGGTGATCGAAGGGGTATACAGCAATCTGTTTCTGGTGCGCGATGGCGTGTTGCTTACCGCCGACCTTAGCCGTTGTGGCGTGGCGGGCGTGATGCGTGCCGCACTGCTGGAACAGGCCCCGCTGCTGGGTATTGCGGCACATGTCTGCGACCTGTCGTTCGAGGCGCTTGAGCAAGCGGATGAAGTATTTGTTTGCAATAGCGTTTACGGCATTTGGCCCGTGTGTGGCGTAGCCGCGCTAAACTGGTCGCCGGGCCCGCTCACTCGTAAACTGCAGGCCGTTGCCCGTACGTTACTGGAAACCTGAATTCGTGAGACGTAAATTCCTGCTGTTGCTGGAAATGGGCTTGATCCTTGCCGGCCTGGCGTTTGGCTGGTCGGCCTGGAAGGTCAACTCGGTCCTGGAGCAGCCCCTGCACGTCACGCAGGAGCGCCTGCTGGATGTGCCCAATGGCACTAACCCCAACCGCATGTTCTACAGCATGCAAAGAGATGGGTTGCTTGACGATGCTGTCTGGTTGCGTTTGTACTGGCGCTTCAACATGGCCGGCACCCCGCTGCACACTGGCGAGTACCGTCTTACCCCTGGGATGACCGTCGAGCAGTTGTTCGACGCCTGGCGTCGTGCCGACGTGGTGCAGTACAACCTCACCCTGGTCGAAGGCTGGACCTTCCGTCAGGTGCGTGCGGCCGTGGCCAAGCATGAAAAGATCAAGCATACCCTGGACGGCTTGTCGGATGCCGAGGTCATGGACAAGCTCGGCCATACCGGTGTATTCCCCGAAGGCCGCTTCTTCCCCGACACTTACCGCTTCGTGCGGGGTATGACCGATGTCGAGTTGCTGCAGCAGGCCTACATGCGTCTGGACGAAGTGCTGGCCAAGGAGTGGGCCGAGCGCTCCACCGACCTGCCGTATCGTGACCCTTACCAGGCGCTGATCATGGCCTCCCTGGTCGAAAAGGAAACCGGCATTCCGCAGGAGCGCGGGCAGATCGCCGGCGTGTTCGTGCGGCGCATGCGCCTGGGTATGATGCTGCAGACGGACCCGACGGTTATCTATGGCATGGGTGAACGCTATAACGGCAAGATCACCCGCGCCGACCTGCGCGAGCCAACGCCCTACAACACTTACACCATGACTGGGCTGCCACCGACCCCGATCGCCATGGTCGGCCGCGAGGCGATTCACGCGGCGCTGAACCCGTCCAATGGCACCAGCCTTTACTTCGTCGCCCGCGGCGATGGCAGCCATGTGTTTTCCGACGACCTCGACGACCACAATTCGGCAGTGCGCGAGTTCCAGCTCAAGCGCCGGTCGGACTACCGCTCCAGCCCCGCGCCGCAGCAAGAGGCCAAGCCAGGGGCCGATGATGCCGAACAGGCGTCGGGCGCCGACGATGCGCAGCGCCCTGAGCCCCCAGCAGCGGACGAGCCAGCTGCGCAGCCAGCCCCCGATCAAGCGCCCGCGCAGGATGCCCCTGCCGGCGGTGCGCAAGCGGCCGAGCGGCCGACGCCTGACGAACAACATTAAGGACTGCCTGTGAGCGGCTTGTTTATAACTTTGGAAGGCCCCGAAGGCGCGGGCAAGAGCACCAATCGCGACTACCTGGCCGCGCGCCTGCGCGAACACGGCCTGGACGTGGTGCTGACCCGTGAGCCAGGCGGTACGCCGCTGGCGGAAAAGGTGCGTGAACTGTTGCTGACGCCCAGCGACGAAGGCATGGCGGCCGACACCGAGCTGCTGCTGGTGTTCGCCGCTCGCGCCCAGCACCTGGCGCAGGTCATCCGGCCGGCGCTGGCACGCGGGTCTGTGGTGCTGTGTGACCGTTTCACGGACGCCACCTATGCCTATCAGGGCGGCGGTCGTGGTTTGTCGGTCGAGCGTATCGCGGTTCTGGAGCAATTCGTCCAGGGCGACCTGCGCCCGGACCTGACCCTGGTCTTCGACCTGCCGGTAGAAGTGGGCCTTGCCCGCGCCGCCGCCCGTGGTCGCCTGGACCGATTCGAGCAGGAAGGGCAGGCGTTCTTCGAAGCAGTGCGCCAGGCGTACCTGCAGCGCGCCCAAGGCGCGCCACAGCGCTACAGCCTGCTTGATGCGGCACAATCCCTGGAGGCTGTGCAGCGTGACATCGACGCTCTGCTGCCAGGCATTCTGGAGCGTTGCCGTGGCTGAGGCCTACCCTTGGCAGCAGGCGCTGTGGCAGCAACTGGCCGGTCGTAGCCGCCACGCCCACGCTTATCTGCTGCATGGGCCGCAGGGTATTGGCAAGCGGGCCATGGCCGAGCGCCTGATGGCGCGCCTGTTGTGCCAGCAGCCGCAGGGCCTGGACGCTTGTGGGGCGTGTAAGTCGTGCCTGTTGCTCAAGGCCGGCAGCCACCCGGACAACTTCGTCCTCGAGCCGGAGGAGGCTGACAAGCCGATCAAGGTCGACCAGGTACGGGAGCTGGTGGCCTTTGTGGTGCAGACCGCGCAGTTGGGCGGGCGCAAGGTGGTGTTGATCGAGCCGGTGGAGGCGATGAATGTAAACGCCTCAAACGCCCTGCTCAAAAGCCTTGAAGAACCTTCCGGTGACACCGTGTTGTTGCTGGTGACGCACCAGCCCAGCCGTCTGCTGCCGACGATCAAGAGCCGCTGCCAGCAGGTGGCCTGTCCGCAGCCCAGCCTGGCCCAAAGCCAGGCATGGCTGGCTGGCGCGTTACCCGACTGCGACGAGGTCGAGCGCGATGAGCTGCTGACGCTGGCTGCGGGCTCGCCATTGATGGCGGTCAGCCTGCAGGCGCAGGGTGTGCGCGAGCAACGCGCGCTGGTGGCCGATGGGGTGAAGAAGCTGCTCAAGCAGCAGCAATCGCCCAGCCAGCTGGCCGATGCCTGGAGCGGTGTGCCGTTGTTGCTGCTGTTCGACTGGTTCTGCGATTGGTCGCACCTGATCCTGCGCTACCAGTTGACCCAGGACGAGGAAGGGTTAGGCTTGGCCGATATGCGCAAGGTCGTGCAATACCTGGCGCAGAAGAGCCGCCAGGCCAAGGTGCTGGAAGTGCAGGCCTGGATCCTCGAGCAGCGCCAGAAGGTGCTGGGCAAGGCCAACCTCAACCGTGCCTTGTTGCTTGAATCGCTGCTGGCTCACTGGCTGCAACTGCCGGGTGCCCGCTGATTTCCCATTTTTCATGTGTGCCGTTATCCCATGCTCGTAGATTCCCATTGCCACCTCGACCGTCTTGACCTCAGTGCCCACCAGGGCTCCCTCGATGCTGCCCTGCAGGCGGCGCGTGAGCGTGGGGTCGGGCATTTCCTGTGCATTGGCGTCAGTGCCGAGAATGCGGGTGCAGTGAAGGCGCTGAGCGAGCAGTACGCTGACGTCGACTGCTCGGTGGGCGTGCACCCGCTGGACCTGGCCCCTGGCGAAACCCCGGCGTTGGAGTGGCTGTTGCGCGAATTGGCCCACCCGCATGTGGTGGCGATTGGTGAAACCGGGCTGGATTACCACTATGAGCCAGAGGCGGCAGAGCTGCAGCAGGCTTCGTTCCGCCTGCACCTTGAGGCCTCCAGGCAGACCGGCAAGCCGGTGATCGTGCATACCCGGGCAGCGCGCGCCGATACCCTGGCGCTGCTGCGTGAGGCGAGCCTGCCGCAAGCGGGTGTGCTGCACTGCTTCACCGAAGACTGGGACATGGCCAAGGCGGCGCTGGACCTGGGTTATTACATTTCGCTGTCGGGCATCGTGACCTTCCGCAATGCTGATGCCTTGCGGGAAGTAGCGCGGCAGGTGCCTGTCGATCGCTTGCTGGTGGAGACCGATTCGCCCTACCTGGCGCCAATTCCGTACCGGGGCAAGCCGAACCTGCCGCAGTACGTGCGGGAGGTGGCGGAGTATGTGGCTTCGTTGCGTGGGGCCAGTTATGAGCAGTTGGCCGAGCAGACTACCGCCAACTTCAAGCGGCTGTTCCCGTTGGCGCGTGTGGATTGATTCACCGGGGTTAGAGATTGTGTGAGGGGCACAAGGTGCCTGCCACAGCCCTTGCAGCGCCTATGAGATCG